>JALONW010000229.1 GCA_025454725.1 Anaerolineae bacterium | reverse complement strand
GTTGCCACCATCACCACCGTCATCACCATGTTCTTGACGGCCATTTCTGGCTATGCGCTCTCACGCTTCCGCTTCCGGGGGCGTCAGGGCTTGATGACCGCCATCCTCATCCTGAACGTGTTTCCGTCCATCCTTGCGATGGTGGCGATTTTCTCGATGCTGCAACAGCTAGGGCTGTTCGTCGCATGGCTGGGGCTGGACACCCATACGGCCCTAATTTTCATCTACATCACCGGCTCGATGGGCATTAACGTCCTGCTGGTCAAAGCCTATGTGGATTCCATCCCACTGGAATTAGACGAGTCGGCACTGGTGGACGGCGCGACGCCGTGGCAGACCTTCATCCACATCATCTGGCCGATTATGACGCCCATCGTCATCACCATCGGCGTGCTGACGTTCATCGCCTCGTATGGTGATTTCGTCATCGCCCGCGTGCTGCTCAAATCATCTGACCAGCTTACCGTGATGGTCGGGCTGCAACTATTCCAGACCGACCGCTTCGACCAAGATTTCGGCATCATCACGGCGGGCGCGGTGCTGGCGGCCATCCCGGTCATCCTGATTTACATCCCGTTACAACGCTATGTCATCAACGGCCTAACGGCTGGCTCAGTGAAAGGTTAACCGGCTGATGCTCCCCTCCCGGCTCACCCGCGCCCTCGGCGCGCTGCTTTTGGCGCTGACGGCGCTCTCGGTCATCGCTGCTCAAGACGCCCCCACCGCCGACTCGTTTTACTTCGGCGTTGACCTGTCCTACGTCAACGAGATGGAGGACTGCGGCGCGGTCTTCCGTGAAAACGGCGAAATCACGGACGTATTTGGCCTGTTGGCCGGGCGCGGCGCGAACCTCGTGCGCGCACGCTTGTGGCACAACCCAAGCTGGACGGATTACAGCACGCTCGATGATGTGCGCAAGACCTTCACCCGCGCACGTGACGCGGGCATGGACACGCTGCTGGACATCCACTACTCAGACAACTGGGCCGATGCTGGGACGCAGGAAATCCCCGCCGCATGGGTTGACCTGACCGATGAGGAACTGGTCAGCGCGGTTTACGATTACACCACCGAGGTCCTCACCGCGCTTGCGGCAGACGACCTGACCCCGGCGTTCGTCCAAATCGGCAACGAGACCAACGGCGGTATACTCAAGCGCGGGTCGGCGCAAGACTGGCCGCGTGATGCGACCTTATTCAACGCCGGAATCCGCGCCGTGCGCGATTTCAGCGCCGCCAACAGCCAGCCGATTCAGGTCTTGCTGCATGTCGCACAGCCAGAAAATACGCTGTGGTGGTTTAGCGAGGCCGAGGCCGCAGGCATCACCGATTACGACATCATCGGCGTCTCGTACTATCCGCAGTGGAGCACTTTTTCTATCGGTGACATGGGAGCGCATGTCTCGACGCTGCGAGAGCGCTTCGGTAAGCCCGTGATGGTGCTGGAAACCGGCTACGGCTGGACGCGGGAAGACGCCCCCGGCGACAACGCCGATAATGTACTGACACAGGGGCTGCGCGGCTATCCATTCAGCCCAGAGGGACAGTACCAGTTTATGACCGACCTCACCCAAAGCCTCATCAGCAACGGCGCGCTGGGCGTGGTCTACTGGGAACCGGCGTGGGTCTCGACCCCGTGCTTGACGCGCTGGGGGCAGGGGTCACACTGGGAAAACGCCGCCCTGTTCGACTTCAACGCCGACAATGAACTGCTCATCGGCGCGGGGTTCCTCGACAGCGCCGCCTATGGCTATCCCGCCGTGCTGCCCACCGGCACGGTCGAATCGTATGGCGACGCGCTGGTCACAGACGAACCCGGCGACGCAGCGAACGGCGTCCGGGCGCTCAACCTAACCGGTCTGTACGTAATGACCAGCGACGAAACCCTCTCGCTGGCGCTGACCGTGGCCGGGGATGTATTCGCCCGTGAGGGGAGCTATCTGTTTTACTTCGACACCACCAGCGACGGTCAAGGCGCGACCACTGATGTCGGGCGGCGACCGATTATCGTGGCCGCCCCGTTCCAGCCCGAATACCGGCTTGATGTCAGTATTTCGGCGGAGCGCGCCAGCTACGAGTTAAGCGCATGGCAGGCCGATGACTGGGAAGCGGTCACGTTCACGGGCGGTGCGGCCATCGCAGGCGGCGCAGGCTCCGTGATTGAGCTTCAACTCCCGCTGGCAGCGCTGAGCGACCCGTCCACGCTGAATATCGCCGTCATCAGCACCGACCGGGGGCGCGCACGCAGCGCCAGCGACATCCTCGGCGCGGACGGCTTGCCCGAAGGGTCAGACGATGCGCTGATTTTGGACGCCTTTTTCCCAATCGTTTTGGACTAGGGCGGGCATTGGTAGTTCAAAATCGTCGGTTGACCTCCTCTGAGTCGGTAGCGCTCAGAGGAAATCTTTGTTTTCGGTGAGGGTGGTCCAATACCTGCGCTGACGCTTGACCCACCCACGGTACGGGGGTAATCTCGCTGTCCCGCACAGCTACCGGAGATGCACGCCCATGACCCCACCGCTGTTGAGCGTCGAGTCCATCGACACCTACTACGCCGAGAGCCATATCCTGTTCGGCGTCTCGCTGGTCGTCGATGTCGGGGAGTGCGTCAGCCTGATTGGGCGCAACGGCGCGGGCAAGACCACCACCTTCCGCAGCATCATCGGCCTGACACAGCCGCGCAGCGGGCGCGTACTGCTCAACGGTCAGCCCATCCAAGGCCTAGCGCCGCACCTCGTCGCCCGGCGAGGGGTGGGGTTCGTCCCGGAGGACCGCGCCATCTTCCCCAGCCTGAGCGTCTGGGAAAACCTTGACGTGGCCTATAAGCCCAGCGCAGACGGCCAAAGCCACTGGACAACCGAGCGCGTCTATGAAGTGTTTCCGCGCCTCGCCGAGCGCCGTAATCAACCGGGCGGAACCCTTAGCGGCGGCGAACAGCAGATGCTAACCATCGCCCGCACGCTGATGGGCAACCCGGCGCTGCTGCTGCTGGATGAACCGTCCGAGGGGCTTGCGCCGTTGATTGTGGAGATTATCGGCGGGCTGATTGCGCGTCTGAAAAACGAGGGCGTCACCATTTTGATGGCCGAGCAGAACCTCCCGTTCAGCCTCGCGCTGGCCGACCGCGCCTATGTGGTCGATGACGGGCGCGTTCAATTCAGCGGAACCAACGACGAACTGCGCGCCCGCCCCGATGTCATCCAACGCTATCTGGGGATATAGGTGGGTTTTCGTTCGTTTTCCTAACAAACTATACCAATCATCAAAGTGGCGAAATTTTGTTCTTAATAACGGTTGCGCCCTAAAATCAGCCCTCTTTTACTGTAAACTGGTGGTGTCAGCGTCTTGACAATCGGTTTCATACCCCGTTCAATGGGTGGTATCTGGGAACGCTCCCAGCCCCTACCGCCAGAGTCGCCCCTAACAGGTTCATCCCCATGCCACAGAACATCGAAGACATCGCCAAGGCCGCTGGTGTTTCCCGTTCGACCGTCTCCCGCGTACTGAACGGGGAGCAGTACGTCAGCGCAGCCACCCGCGAACGAGTCATGGCGATTATCGAGCGCGAGGGCTACACCCCCAACCCGGCGGCGCGGGCCTTAGTCACCCAGCGCACCCAATCGGTCGGGGTGATGATTCCCCATGACCTCGCCACCGTCTTCGATAACCCGTGGTATTTCCCCACGCTGCTGCAAGGCGTCAGCGACCGCACCACCCAGCGCGGCTACGCCATGCTGCTGTGGATGGGACGCAGCGAGACCGAGGAAGACCTCATCTACCGGCGTATCACCAACAACCGCCTGATGGATGGGATGCTGGTGGCCTCAGCGACGGGCGATAACCCGCTGGTCGCGCATCTGCTAGAGAGCGGGATGCCGCTGGTGACGGTGGAGCGCCCCGCCGCCCACGCCGACCGCATCAGCTATGTGACGCTCGACAACATCGAGGGCGCACGTACTGCAACAGCTCATCTCATCGCACAGGGACGCCGTCGCGTCGGAATCATCACTGGCGCGCTGGACAACATGGACGGCCTCGACCGTTTGGTCGGCTATAAAAAGGCGCTGGCCGACGCTGGCCTACCCGTGCAGTCCGATTATGTCTACACCGGCAACTGGGACCGCCCCACGGGCTATCTCGGCGCGAAGGCGCTGTTCGAGCGCGGCGCAGATGCTATTTTTGCCTCGAATGACATCATGGCGCTGGGCGTACTGGATGCTGCTGCCGAAGTTGGCCTGCGAATCCCTCACGACGTCGCGCTGGTCGGCTTCGACGACCTGCCCGTGACCGCTGAGGTTGGGCTGACCACCATCCGTCAGCCGCTGCGCCAGAAGGGCGCTGCCGCCATCGACCTGCTGCTCGACCTGATTGAGGGACGCGCACGCGGGCCTCAGCAAATCTTCCTCCCTACCCAGCTTGTCATCCGCCAGACCTGCGGCGCACAGCCCAACTAACCCACCACAAGACCTATTCCGTTTTCATCCGTTTTCGATTATCATCATTCTGGGAGCGCTCCCAGAATGATTTTTAGCCCACAAAAGACACCACACGGCAAAAAGAGGGGACACCATCATGGATTTTCCGAAAGACTTTATATGGGGAACGGCGACATCCAGTTATCAGATTGAAGGCGAGACGCCAGAAGCCGGGCGAGGCGACTGCATCTGGGGTCATTTTGCGCGCACACCGGGCAAGGTCGTCAACGGCGAGACCGGCTCGGTGGCCTGTGACCATTATTACCGCTATAAAGAAGACGTGGCGCTCCTCAAATCGTTGGGCGTGAACGCCTATCGCTTCTCGGTTTCGTGGCCGCGGGTGATACCGGATGGGACGGGCAAGGTCAACCCCGCCGGACTGGATTTCTACAGTCGTCTCGTCGATGAACTGCTGGCGGCCAATATCACGCCGTATCTCACGCTCTACCACTGGGATTTACCGTGGACGCTGCAAGAAAAGGGCGGCTGGCCCAGCGCTGAGATGCCCGGTTGGTTCGCTGACTATACCGCCGTCATTACTAATGCGCTGGGCGACCGTGTGAAACACTGGATTACCATCAATGAGCCGTGGTGTGTCGCGCACCTCGGCCACCTGTTGGGCATCCACGCGCCCGGGCTCAAAGACCCCAAGCTGGCCTACCGCGCCGCGCACCATACCCACCTCTCGCACGCCGCAGCGATGCGCGTCATCCGCGAGACCGTGCCAGACGCGCAGGCGGGCATCACGCTCAATCTGACCCCCTCCTACTCCGCCAGCGATGACCCACAGGACATCCTCGCCGCGCAGTACGACGACGGTTTCTCGAACCGATGGTTCCTCGACCCCATCTTTAAGGGCAAATACCCCGCCGATATGGTCGAGCTGTTGAGCGAGGCGTTGGAAGGCATCGACCTCGACGCGGTGAGCGCCGCCGCCGTGCCGCAGGACTTCTTCGGCGTCAATTTTTACACCCGCAGCGTGAAAACGTGGAACGCCGAAAGCCCATTGAAGGGCGAGAGCATCAAGCAGGAGGGCGCACCTCATACCGCAATGGGCTGGGAGGTCTATCCCAAGGCGCTGGAAGAACTGATACTGCGCCTGCACCGCGAGTATGTGGGTGACCTGCCCATCCTCATCACCGAGAACGGCGCGGCCTATGAAGACCCTGCCCCGGTCAACGGCGTGATTGAGGATGCGCAGCGCGTCGAGTACTACCGTCTGCACCTAGAAGCCATCAGCAATGCCATAGCACAGGGCGCGCCGGTGAAAGGTTACTTCGCGTGGAGCCTGATGGACAACTACGAATGGGCGGAGGGCTACGCCAAGCGCTTCGGCATCGTCCACGTCGATTTCGAGACCCAGAAACGCACACTCAAGCGCAGCGCGCTGTCCTACCGCGATATCGTGTCAGGGGTGAAGGTTTAGAGGGGAGTGATGAGGGGCAAAATCCCCCCTCACCCCCTAGCCCCCTCTCCCTCGCAAGCGGAGAGAGGGGGAATCTAGCTAAACATTGAGGGAAAACATACGCGGTGTCAAGCAATTTAAGGACACCATTCCCGCCAAAAACATCATCTCCACAGCGTAAAAAGTCCCCCTCGCCCCGCTTGCGAGGGCGAGGGGGATTTAGGGGGTGAGGGGCTGACGCCCCAACCCAAACCCACCCCACCAAAAAAACACTTTTTGCACACTTACACGAGGAAAAAAACCAATGGCAATGCGGCGATTTTTCGCACTGATGATTATGGCGCTGTGCTGCCTCGTGCCGGTAACGGCACAGGACGCACTCGCGCCCGATGAGCTGACTGGACAGGCGGTCTATGTCGCGTTCCCGGTCAGCATCACCCCTGACGGCGACCTGGCCCTCCACCATTCCGGGTGAAAACGACTCGTTCAGCTTCGCGCTGGCGGCAGATACCGAAAACCTGTACGTCACCATGACGGTCAATGACCAAAACATCATCACCGGCCAACACGGCGGCGATTACTGGAACGAAGACTCGCTGGAGTTCTACCTGAACTTCACCGGCAATTTCGGTTTGGAGGCATACGAGGCCGGAATCCACCAGTTCAACATCAACCCCGGCGACATCGGCAAGGCGGCGGGCGAACCGCTGACCGTGACCGGCTCCAACTCGGCGGGCTTACCCGTCACCGGTGTGGTATTCGCCACCGAAACCGGCTGGGGCTTCGAGGTCAGCGTTCCGCTGGCGACACCGCCCGTCCACGCCGCCGAGTTTGGCTTTCAGGCGCACGCCAACGGCGCAACCGAACTCAACCGCGACGTGAAGCTGATTTGGTCGCTCAACGACACCGCCGACACGTCTTACACCGACCCATCCAAGTTTGGCCGGGCGATTTTCTACGAAATCGGCCAGACCGACCTACCCCAGCCCTCGGAGGTGGTTATCGTGATACCCGAACGCATCGTCGTCGCGCTCAATCAACTGGGCTATTTGCCGGACGCGCCCAAATGGGCGGTCTACACCCGCGATGAACGGGTCGCGGGCAACCCCTACTGGCTCATCCGCGACGCCGCCACCGGGGAGCCGGTGACAGCGGGCGCAAGCGTCCGCCAGCCAGAGGTAGACGTCGCCAGCGGTGACACCCTCTACCGCATCGACTTCTCGGCACTGACCGAGCCGGGAGTGTACGTGCTGGAAATCGACGGCCAAAGCTCTGCGCCGTTCACCGTCGGTGCTGATGTGTATCGGACGCTAGCGGTCGATGCGCTGCGCTATTTCTACCGCACCCGCAGCGGCATCGAACTGTTAGCCGAGTATGCCGGTGAAGACTACGCCCGCGCCGCAGGCCACCTCAGCGACGCCGATGTCACCTGCTGGTCTGGCGAGGCCAACGGTCAGACCTTCGCGCCGTGTGACTACCGTCTGAACGCAATGGGCGGCTGGTATGACGCGGGCGACTATGGGAAGTATGTCGTCAACAGCGGCATCTCGTCGTGGACACTGCTCAACCTGTACGAGCGGATGCCCGACGCCTACCCCGACGGGGCCATCGGCCTGCCGGAAAGCGGCGCAGGCGTGCCGGACATCCTCAGCGAGGCCCGCTGGAACGTCGATTGGATGGTGCGGATGCAGGTCCCCGACGGTCAGCCGCAAGCGGGCATGGTCCACCACAAGCTGCACGAATTGGTTTGGTCTGGCCTGCCGCTGATGCCCGAAACCGAGGTCGATAACGCCGACCCGACCCACGGGCGC
>JALONW010000228.1 GCA_025454725.1 Anaerolineae bacterium | reverse complement strand
CAAAACTGGGACATACCTCACCCGCGTGCGCGCCAACAGCCAGCGCCTGCTCTCGCTGATTAACGACTTCCTCGACCTGTCACGGGTCGAGTCTGGGCGACTGGACTTGGCTTCTGTGCCGTTCGAGCCGCGCCAACTGGCCGAGCGCTGGCGCGCCGAGTTAAGCGTGCTGGCCGAGAATAAGCATATCGGGTTTGAATTTACGGTAGACCCCAAACTGCCCAAGGCACTGGTCGGTGACGAGGAGGCTATCTCTAAGGTCGCCATCAACCTGATTAGCAACGCCATTAAGTTCACCGAGCAGGGTGCTGTCACGGTCGAGATGCAGGCGGCGGGCGACCAGTGGAACATTGTCGTCACCGATACCGGCATCGGCATCCCTGCCCACGCCCGCGAGTATGTGTTTGAGGAATTTCGGCAGGTAGACCAGACCTCCAAGCGCAAGTACGGCGGGACGGGGCTTGGCTTGGCAATCGTGCAGAAATATACGCGCTCGATGGGCGGGACGGTCACGCTCAGGAGCGAGGTCGGGCTGGGCAGCGTATTCACCATCAGCCTGCCCATAGTGACGGTGACGCAGATGAAGAAGCTACAGGAGGTCTAAAGCGTGGGTAATTTTGACATCCCCCGTGATTTGCTACAGGGGTGGGACGTGGTAGTCATCGACGACGAAGAGGACAGCCTGATGGTCGCCGAGATTATCCTGACCGAGTATGGGGCAAACCTCCATACGGCGGTCAACGGCGCGCAGGGGCTGGAGGTGGTGCGCAGGGTGATGCCGCGCTTCGTCATCTCGGACGTGTCAATGCCGGTGATGGACGGCTGGGGCTTCATCCACGCGCTCCGCAACGACCCCGACCTGCGCCACATTCCCGCCATCGCGCTGACCGCCCACGCTATGCTCGGCGACCGCGAACGGGCAGTGGAGGCCGGTTTTCATAACTACCTCTCAAAACCCCTGACGCCCGATACGTTTATCATTGACCTATTAAACCTGTTGATGGACATCCCAGAACTGGCGACCTCGCTGAATATCTGACGAAGTGATGCGTTGAAAGTGATGAGTGAGGGTTGCCCGCCCACCTCTCACCCCCAAACACAGCCGAACCCCTTAACTACTGAGGGCGCAGCACGCTGCGCCCCTACAGAACAACCGCTTTAATCTCATCACTCATCCCTTAACTCCCACCACTTAATAAAACAAAGGAGAAACACCATGCCCCACCGTGATTGGCGTGTACTGGTCATTGAGGACGACCCCGACGGACAGACCGTGGTCTCGACCATCCTCGAACACCTCAACATCCGCACCGACGTGGCCGCCAACGCCGCCGAGGCCGAGGGCTTTCTGTTCGACAGCGGCAATACCTATAACGCGGTCGTCATTGACCTCGCGCTGCCCGACAAGGACGGCTGGCAGCTCCTGAGCGAAATCAGCGCCCACCCCAGCACCGCCCACCTGCCGTGTGTCGCCATCACCGCCTACCACACCTCCAAACTGCGCGAACAAGCCATCGAGGCGGGTTTCACCGCCTATTTCGCCAAGCCCATCGATTCGACCGCCTTCGTCCGCAGCCTTGAATCGCTGATGTAGCACCCACCAGCGGCGGGGAACACAAGACAGATAAGACATGGGGTAGCCGTATGGCGCATAAGCTGTTCTGGCGGTCGTCCGACCGCGTACTCATCCTGACCCTCAGCGGCGAGATTTCGCTGGCGGACTTCTCGCAGGTCAGCGAGGATATTGAGGTGATGTTGAAATCGGTTTCTGAGCCGCTGGTGCTGATGATTGACGCCTCACAGGTGCGCCTCAGCAAAAATGGGCTGTCGGATATTCGCAAGTCGGCAACCTACGCCGATAACAAATTGATTGAACACCTTTTCATCGTCGCCAGTGACAAGATTATTCGCCTGACGCTGCTGCTGGTCTTTAACCTCAGCCGCCCGGTGCTGCGCTTCTTCGACCGCATGGAACAGGCCGAATACCACCTGCGGACGACCGTACGCCAGTCGCCGCGCTGAGGAAGACGAGATGACCGACGAAACGCTCGACCCGTCCAGCCCAGAGGCGTGGGAGGCCATGCGCGCCCTCGGTCATCGTATGGTGGACGACATGCTGACCCACATGCAGACCCTGCGCGAGCGCCCGGTCTGGCAGCCCATCCCGCCGGAGGTCAAGGCGCGCCTCAAGCAGCAGCCCGTCCCGCACACGCCGCAGGACCCCGCAGAAGTCTATGAGGAGTTCGTGCGCGATGTGCTGCCCTACCCGCTGGGCAACGCCCATCCGCGCTTCTGGGGCTGGGTGATTGGCACGGGGACGCCGCTGGGCGCGCTGGCCGACTTCCTCGGCGCGGCGATGAACACCAACCTCGGCGGCGCAGAACACGCGGCCAACTACATCGAGTTACAGGTGCTGGGCTGGTTCAAACAGTTGATGGGCTTCCCGCCCGACGCCAGCGGTCTGATGGTCAGCGGTACGTCGATGGCAAACCTCATCGGGCTGACCGTGGCGCGCAACGCCAAAGCCGGTTTCGACGTGCGAACGGAGGGGCTTCAGGCGCAACCTGCGCGGATGCTGTTCTACGCCTCAACCGAGGTCCACTCGTGCGTGCCGCGTGCGGTTGAAGTGTTGGGCTTGGGGCGCAAATCGCTGCGGCTCGTGCCGGTCAACGACGCTTACCAAATGGACATTGGCGCGCTGCGGGCGATGCTGGCCGCCGACCGTGCCGCCGGGTTCCAGCCGATTGGGGTGGTCGGCGCGGCGGGGACGGTCAACACCGGCGCGTTTGATGACCTTGACGCGCTGGCCGACCTGTGCGCGGCGGAAAACCTGTGGCTGCACGTCGATGGCGCGTTCGGCGCGTTGGCCGCGCTCTCGCCCAGTCTGCGCCCGCTGGTCAAAGGCCTAGAACGCGCCGACTCGGTGGCGTTTGATGTGCATAAATGGATGTTCGTGCAGTATGAGGCGGCGGTTGTGCTGGTTCGCAGTGAAAAACTGCACCACGATGCCTTCAGCACCACGCCAGACTACCTCACGCACGGCGACCGGGGCGTCGCGGCGGGCGACATCTGGTTCAGTGAGTACGGCATCCAGCTTTCGCGGGGGTTCCGCGCTCTCAAGGTCTGGATGTCGGTCAAAGAACACGGCATCGACAAGTATGCGCGCATTCTTGAACAGAACTGCGCGCAGGCGCACTATTTGGCGGCGCGGGTCGAGCGTGAGCCAGAGCTGGAACTGCTCGCGCCGGTCTCGCTCAACATCGTGTGTTTCCGCTACACCGTCCCCGGCGCGCCCGATGACCGACTGAACGCGCTCAACGATGAGCTGACCATCCGCCTGCACGAGCGCGGCGTGGTGCTGGCGACCTCGACCCGGCTGCGCGGACGCGCCTGCCTGCGCCCGTCCGCGACCAACCACCGCTCCACACTGGCCGATTTCGACGTGCTGGCCGATGAGGTGCTGGCGGTCGGTCGCGTGCTGCGCGCCGAGATGGGGCTGTGACCGGCTAGAGCTTCCCGGTGTGGCTGACCAGCGTGCCGACGCTGGTATCACCCTTCACGGCAGTCACGAGGTCGCCCTCCTCCTCGAAGTTGAGGACGAGGATGGGCAGGTTGTTCTCTTGGCAGAGCGTGAAGGCAGTCATGTCCATCACGTTGTAGCGCCCGGCCAGCGCCTCGTTGTAGGTCAGGTGCGGGATGCGCGTGGCGGTGGGGTCCTTCTTCGGGTCGGCAGTGTAGATTCCGTTGACCTTGGTAGCCTTAATCAGGATGTCCGCGCCGATTTCCATCGCCCGCAGCGCGGCGGCGGTATCGGTGGTGAAGTAGGGGTTGCCCGTCCCGCCGGTGAGGATGACGGCGCGCCCCTTTTCCATGTGGCGCACAGCGCGCAGGCGGATGTACGGCTCGGCGACCGTGTTCATCTGGACGGCGGTCTGCACGCGGGTGGGGATGTCGATGCGCTCCAGTGCGTCTTGCAGCGCGAGGCCGTTCATCACTGTGGCAATCATGCCCATGTGGTCGGCGGTCGGCTGCGCCATCCCGCGCTCGATGCCAATTTGCCCGCGCCACAGGTTGCCCGCGCCGATGACAATTCCGACCTGCGCGCCGAGGTCATGGACGGCCTTAATCTTGAGCGCGATGGCGTTGGCGCGGTCGGGGTCGATGCCGAAGCCCTGTGGGCCGTTCAGCGCCTCACCGCTGAGTTTGAGCAAGATACGCTGGAAGCGCGGGGCAGGGGTGGGGGTGGTCATGGGGTTGCTCCTCCTGAGGGTTGTGCTGGATGGTGTAGGGGTGGTGGGCGCGAGCCGAAAAAAAGGGGATGAGCAAAAATGCTCATCCCCGGTTGGTGGCTGTGCTAGGTGATGGGTGGGTGGCTCGCGGATTTGTATTCATCAGACTTCATGATACCACAAGCTGGCGCACGCTGTGAAGATGGGGCGGTGCGCACGCCCATCACTGCTCGCTGCGGAACTCTGGCGCGATGTGCGATTGGTCGTTGACAGCCACCACCATTGGGTGGCCGCCGGGGTCAATCACCACCCGGCAGATTGAGCAGTGGTAGATGAGCATGTTCGTCCATGCGTCCTCGCCCGCCTCCATCGCCAGAGAAATCAGGTAGCGGATAACGTTGCCGTGGCTGACGACCAGCGTATGGCGGTCGGGGTCGTCCTCGGTCAGCGGCTGGAAGGTGCTGAGGTAGAACTCGAACAATGCGCCCGCACAAGCCGCAATCTTATCGGGCGTCACATTCGGGCGGTTGGCCGTGAACCAATCGGCGTAGCGCCGCGTCAGCGATGGCACGCACTCCTCTAGGCGTGGGTCGGTGGCGTAGGGCATCTCCTCTTCATACAGCGCCCCGGCGATGATTTCCGCCGTCTGTTGGGCCCGCAGGATTGGGCTGCTGACGATGACATCGACCCGCAGCGGTTTGAGCGCCTCGCCTGCCGACATTGCCTGTAAGCGCCCGGTGTCGTTGAGGCCGCCGCTGTCGCCAAAATCTTTGTCGTACTGGCCGTGCCGCACCAGCGTTATCCAGTGTCGCCCCATGTCTTCCCCTGATTTAACCAATCTCTCATCTTTCGCGTGAGGGGGTTTTGAGGGAAACTTTCCCTCACGTAGGGCAGAGGTAGGGCGCAATACCGCCCAATTTCCCCTCACCCCCCTTGCCAACACGCGAGAACCCTATATATTAAGATATAAGCGCTGTGGGTAAATGGCATTTAGGTTTAGAAAAGTAGCCAGACCCAGCGTGGTTTTCAGTTTGTCCAGATGCACTATCTTACCAAGCCTCACAAGGAGATTTCCCAATGGCTGGCAAAAAGGCTACGATTGAGTTCTACGACGTGAAGACCCGCTCGAAGGTAAGCATCGAGATGGGCAACGTCAGCAAGACGACCTTCACCACCAAGAACGGGCAGGAGCGCTACGGCCTCCGCGCCAAGACCTCGGACGGCCGTTCGCTGACCAAGTTCGTCAGCAAGGGTGACTGGGACAAGCTCGATGTCCCGGTCGAGAAGAAGTAACCCACCGGCTCCACTTGCAAGACCCACAAAAGCCCCGGCCATTGGTGCGGGGCTTTTTTTGCGCCGCCACGGTGTTTATGCAACAAAAAACCCCAGCGCTTGGCTGGGGTTGGTTTGAGCGGGTGACGAGATTCGAACTCGTGACATTCTGCATGGCAAGCAGACATTCTACCACTGAATTACACCCGCATTGGTGTTTACTGCACTACACAGCATAGGATACAACGAAGGCTTAACACGCGCAAGGGGTAATTGCCCCCCAAAATGTGGGGTTGGTGAGTGTGCGCCACAGGCGGGAGAACTGTTGCGCTCCCCCGCCCCCAGCCCGCCCTACTCGTAGAAGGCTGGCGCTGTTTTCAGCGTCCCCCACTGCTCGCTGTCATGACCAAAAATCACCAGCCCGATTTGCTCACGTTCGACCCAATCAAGCAGTTTAACCGTGCTGGCGCGGACGGCCTCGGCGTCTGGGTCGCTGGCGTCGTCTTTGTGGTCGCGGGTGAAACCGTCGGCAAAGGGTACGGCGTCCACCGTCAGCAGCACCAAACCGGTTTTTGGCAACCGAATCATAACCGACTGGTGTCCCGGCACATGACCGCTGGTCTCAATCATATGCAGCCCCGGCAGCAGCTCAGTATCCCCGTCCACCAGCCGGATTCGCTCGATGGGTTGGTCCCACTCGGCGCGGATGTCGGCGTAGCGCGGGTTATGCGCCGCGTCCAGATGGTGTACCCGCTGGACGACATACTGCGCCTTGGTGAAGGCGGCGTGCCTTCCGGCGTGGTCAAGGTCATAATGGGTCGAGATAACCATGTCAATATCGTCTGGTTTTAGGCCGAGCAGTGCCAACTGTTCAATCACGTCCTGCCCATTCTTGAAGTCCGACCCCGCTTCAGGGATGACCGCTGGTAGACCGCTGTCAATCAGAATATTCTGGCCGTCACCGGTTTGCACCAGATAACACACAATCGGAATCTGATATTCCGGCATCGTGTGGTTCTTCCTTTACTTATTCATTTCTACACCCACCT
>JALONW010000010.1 GCA_025454725.1 Anaerolineae bacterium | reverse complement strand
CGACTCAGCGCATGAACGTCGGCGGGGTGATTATCAACGACAGCCCAGTTTTCCGCGTTGACCACATGCCCTACGGCGGCAACAAGGACTCCGGCGTCGGGCGCGAGGGGCCGCGTTTCGCCATCGAGGACATGACCACACTGCGGATGGTCGTCATTAACCCGTAAACCCAGACTAGAGACAAAAACAGGGGCTTCCAACATTACGGAAGCCCCTGTTTTTCATGTGATGTGCCTGATGTGCCTGTGCTACGGCTCACTGACCGTGAGCAGGCTGCTGGCGACCCATCCCTCGGATGGGTTGCGCGTCAGGTCACGGCGGATGTACGTCCATGTGTTGTCATCGTTGGTGGCAAGGACGTAAATCCCCTCACCGGATGGCGCGGCGTTGACGGCGGTGAATCCCTGACCGGGGAACAGGCGCATGTTGGCGTTGGAGGTCATCGTGCCCCGTGGAACGGCGGCGTCCAGCGCGCTCTGTGAACGGTACAGCGACCGGACGACGATGCTGTTCAAGCAGAGGACTGTTCCGCGTTCAGCCTCTAGACCAACATAGCCCTGCGTGTAGTCCGCGCTCAACAGCTCGTACTCGACTGTTTGCAGCCCGTCGAAGAAGGTGCGGATTTTCGTGCCGTCGGCCTCGCCGCGCAGCAGACCCCACTGTTTGGCGCGGATGTTGATGGGGACCTCACTCATCGGCAGCGAACGACCGCTGGGTAGGCGCAGGGTGAAGGTTGAGACGGTGTTGCCGTCCGCCGAGATACGGTGGCGGACTCCGGTGCGCGTCTCGTCCATGCGCGTAATCAGCGTAAAGACGCCGGTCTCGCTGCCTCGGAACTGGAACTCCAGCAGCACCTCGTAGTTGGTCCATGCCGGGTCGCCGAAGGACATAAATGCGCCAGAGTCTGCCGAACACAGCACGGTATCACCGTCCAACAGGCGGGTCTCCCAACCGGTATTCTCGATGACCGGCGGCAGGGTGTCGAAGCCGGACTGGAACATGACGGTCAAGAAGCCTGGGTCGCCTTCGCTTGCGCCTGCGATGTCCGGCGCGGCCAGCGGCAGGCCAGCCGGGTCACCTTGCAGCTCCCAGCCCGGCGAATTAATGAGAATCCAACCCTCCCGGTTGTTGATGGTGATGCGATACCACGTTCCGTTGGCGTTGATGCCGGTGACGGGGAGGCGCTGGCCGGTCACGCTGATGGCGGTAGCTGTCTGGCTGGGGCGGTCATAGACCAAGACCGGGCGCGTGCTGATGGCGATGAACACCTCCGGTGCGCTGGTGGCGGTGGGGACGATGGCCTCAGTCGGGGCGATGGTTGGCTCTAGAGTCGCGGTGGGGGTGGCCGTTGGTGGCGCGGCCTCGATGATAGGCAGCGGCTGGACGCGGCTGTAGGCGCTGTCGGGCTTCCATGCGGCGGCGCTGGCATCCATGTCGGCCGTGATTTGCGCTTCAAGCCCCTCGCGCCACGTGTACAGCTCAAAGGTGGCAGAACTGCCGCGCCGCGCCTCGAATACGAAGATGGGTTGGCCGTTCGCGGTCAGACCCGCGCTGGGGAAGTAATCTTCTGGCCCAACGGTGACAGGGTTGACGGTGCTGCCGTCTGGCGACATGCGGAAAATCTTATATGCACC
This sequence comes from Anaerolineae bacterium, assembly GCA_025454725.1. Classification (GTDB taxonomy): domain Bacteria; phylum Chloroflexota; class Anaerolineae; order Aggregatilineales; family Phototrophicaceae; genus Flexicrinis. The sequence continues at coordinate 24,868 of JALONW010000010.1, read as the reverse complement.
CGCGTCGCGGTCCGACTCGAACAGGATGTTGCCGTTGCGGTCAAATGAGGTATCGGCGTCATAGGCGAGGTTGTCGGTCAGGACGGTCTGGTTTGCGCCGTTGTAGTCCATGATGGCGATGTCGTTGTCGCCGCCCTCACGCTGGGTGTGGAAGGCGATGAGCCGCCCATCAGGCGACCACGCGGGTGCGAGGTCATAGGCGGGGTCAGCCGTCAGTTGGACGATGTTGGTTCCGTCGGCGCGCATGACGAAGATGTCGCTGGTCAGCGTGCCACGGTTGCTGTGGAAGGCGATGTACTGCCCATCCGGTGACCACGCGGGCGAACGGTCGTCGTCAGGGGTGTCGGTCAGCCGGGTGACGTTCGAGCCGTCCACGTTCATCACGTAAATATCGAAGCTTCCCTCGCGGTTGCTGGCGAAGGCGATGCGGCGGCCATCGGGCGACCATGCCGCTTCGACATCATCGGCGGGGTCGTCGGTCAGCCGGACGGGTTCTGCGCCCTGCCCATCGGTCAGGTAAATGTTGGCGTTCCCATCGCGGAAGGCATGAAAAACGATGGTATACGCCGCAAAGTTGGGTGTGGGTGTAAGCGTTGCCGTCGGCGTATCGGTCGGTGTCGCCGTAGGGGTATTGGTCGGTGTGTCAGTCGGCGTATTCGTCAGTGTTGGGGTATTAGTAGGTGTATCGGTCGGGGTGTCCGTCGCCGTTGCGGTATGGGTGGGGGTGTCGGTTGGTGTATGGGTGGCCGTCGGCTCATCGGTTGGTGTGGCGGTCGGTTCATCGGTTGGCGTCGGTGTAGCCGTCGGCGGCTCGTCGGTGACGGTCGGTTCTTCCGTAGCCGCCTCATCGGTCTGGGCAGCAAATGCGGCAGCGAGGGCGCGCTCGGTTGAGGCGTTGTTGGGCGTGCCACTGGCGCGGACGTTCGGGGTGCGGGTCTCCGTCGGCGGCTCATCGGTATCGGTCGGCGCACGGGTGGGCGTGTCGCTGGCCGGGACATCCGTCGCGGTGGGGCGGTCAGTCGCGGTTTCGGTGGCGGCTGGCTCGGTCGGTGAATCCGTCGCGGCCTCAGCCTCTGGCGTCGGGCTGGAGACCAAGACAATCAGGCTGTTGGTGGGCGTCGGTTCATCGTCGTCACCGCCGCCTTCCACCAGTAGCACGATAATCGCCACCAGCAGCAGAATGACCACCAGCACCCCGTAGAATAAGGGGTTACGGGTGAGAGGAACGGGCTGTGCCATCGTGCCGGTCTGTGGGACCTGTGGCTCTCTTGACAGGGTATTAGGGCGCGAGTCGCTGGGTCCCATCGCGGTCTGGACGCCGCTGGGCGGCGGCAGAGGTGCTTGGTTAATTGGGCGAAGCTGGCGTGTATCGATTTTGGCAGTGAAAAAATTGGTCGGCGCGCCTTTGACCCCCTCAACCCCAGCCTCAAAGGCTTGGGCGAAGGTGGAGACCGACGGAAAACGCTCGGAAGGCTCTTTGGAGAGCGCCCGCGTCAGGACGATGTTAATCGAGTCTGGGACATCGGCGCGGAAGGCGTTGGCCGGTGTGGGTTGTTCGTGGAGGTGTTTGTGCAGCAGTTCGTAAGGCGTGTTGGCCTCGAACGGCACGCGCCCGGTAATCATGGCGTAGACCAGCACCGCCAGAGCATACTGGTCGGCGGCGGGGGTAAGTTCCTTACCCGCCCACTGTTCGGGGGGCATATAGGCTGGGGTTCCCATTGCCATGCCGGTTCCGGTCAGACCCGACTGCGCGCCCATCAGCTTGGCGATGCCGAAGTCCACCAAGTAGGCGTTGCCTTGGTTGTCAAACATCACGTTGCTGGTCTTGATGTCGCGGTGGATGACGCCCTGTGCGTGGGCGTAGGCCAGCGCGCTGGCAAGCTGGTTGAGCAGGGTAGCCGTCTCACCCAATGACGGAAGAACCGCCTTGCCGTCCTCTTTCGGTTGCAGGCGTTGAGCGAGTGTCCCACCGTTGAGCAGGCGCATGACAAGGTAGCTGGTCCCGCGCTGTGTCCCATAGTCAAAGATGCTGACGATGTGCGGGTGTTCCAGCGCGGCGGCGGTCTGCGCCTCACGGTTGAAGCGCTCGGCATATCCCGCTTCATTAGCGAGGGCTGAGGGCAGCACCTTGATGGCGACCTCGCGGCGCAGACTGGTCTGGAAGCCACGGTAGACCGCGCCCATCCCGCCTACGCCGAGTAATTCCCTTAGTTCGTACTGGCCGAGGGTCTGCCCGACCAGATTCTCATGTCCCATACGCCCATCTCAACCCATTATGAAGCGTGCGCTGCGAAACACTTCACCTGACTTTACTACTATAACCGCGAAATTGCAGGCGTGCCACCGAGTCAGCGCGTTAAGGTGCTGGCGCGAGAACTGGGGTCAAGCTCAGGCGCTCGACCAGCCAGCCCTGCGTGCCGTCGCTCATCTCGACCAGCCACCAACGGAAGCCAGCGGCGATGACCGGCCCTTCGAGTAGAGTCACTTCGGTCCCGACGGGGAGCGTGGCAACACCGGCTGCGCCGGGGGCGGCTTCCTCACGGAGGATGAGTTCACGGTTCTGCGTGACGGCGATGCAGCCGACCAGCAGGCTGGGGCAGCCGCGCTGACGGTCAGGCGCTGGCGGCGCACCACCACCACATATTCACCGTCCTCTTGGATGGTGAAATTATTGATTTGCGCGTTGCGGTCACGCGGGCTGATGTCGTTGGACTGTGCTTGGGGCGTCCCGTCAGCGCGCAGCAGGCGCAGCGCCGGGTCGAGACCGCCGCCAGCCGTCTCGGCGAGGATAGTGACGACCATACCCGCTGTTGCGTTAAAGACGTAGGGACGCGCCGGGACATCACCGTCTAGTTCAACAATGACCGGCTCAGCGAAGCTGACGGTTTGAAGCTGGAGGTCGGGGATGCCTTCTTCTGGCTCATCGGTGGCCGTGACAACCACTGCTTGCGTAGGCTCGGTCGTCGGGGCAGAGGTCGCAGTGTCCGTTGGGGTGCTGGTTGGTTCATCCGTGGCTGTCTCAGTTGGTGTGGCGGTTGGCTCATCGGTGGCGGTGGCCGTTGAGGTTTCGGTGGGCGCATCTGTTGATGTCGCGGTCTCGGTTGGGGTATCCGTTGGCGTCGCCGTCGATGTTTCGGTCGGTGAGGCGGTCTCTGTCGGTGTGTTGGTCGGGATGGCTGCGGCGGTCTGGGTCAGGTTTTGAGAGAATGCGGCGGCTACCGCTGTAATCGTCTGGTTGAGCTGTTCCTCAGATGGCTGGCCGCCCCCACTGAGTAGGACGGCGACAAGACCGATGAGCGCTACCAATAAAACCCCGACCAAGATGACCACAGGATTACGGTATGCGGGCGCGGCCACCTGACCAGTCTGATTGACCGGCGCGTAGGTGCGACCACCGGAGGGCATCGCCGCGCCGGTGGCGACCCCGGTTGGTGTGCGCGGGGGGACACCTGACCCGGTGGGCATGGGCGTTCCGCTGCCTGCGCGGGGCTTCTCCTGACGCAGCTTATAAACGAAGAAGTTGGTGGCGTCACCCTTGTTACCCTCGACCGCCCCTTCAAAGGCCTGCGCGAATGAGGTCATATTTGGGAAGCGGCGCTCTGGGTCTTTCGACATAGCTCGGTTGAGGACGATGCTGACCGCCGCCGGGAGGTCGATGCGCGTGATGTTGAGCGGCGTCGGGTCCTCATTAAAGTGTTTGTACATCAGTTGGGCGGCGCTGTCAGCTTCAAATGGTAGACGGCCTGACAGGGTTTGGTAGACGGTCACGCCCATCGCGTATTGGTCGGCGGAAGGGGTGAGGTCGCGCCCCATCCACTGTTCCGGGGGCATATAAGAAGGGCTGCCCATCGCCACGCCTGTGCCGGTCAGCGCGGTATTTGCGCCCATTAGCTTGGCGATGCCGAAGTCAGAGATGTAGGAGCGCCCTTGATTGTCAAACATGATGTTGGCGGGCTTGATGTCGCGGTGCAGCACGCCCTCATGGTGCGCGTAATCCAGCGCACTGGCAAGCTGGTTGAGCATTTCGGAGACTTGACCCAAAGAGGGGCGGGCCGCGCCTTTCTCCTCGCGTTGGTTGATGCGCTGTGAGAGCGACCCCCCGCGCAGCAGCGCCATGACGAGGTAACTGATGTCGCCCTGTGTGCCATAGTCGTAGATGCGGACGATATGCGGGTGTTCCAGCGCGCCCGCCATGCGCGCCTCACGGATGAAACGTTCAATGTAGCCCGCTTCACCGGCAAGGGTTGTTGGGAGGACTTTGACCGCGACCTCGCGCTGTAGTCCGGCTTGGTAGGCTCGGTAGACCGCCCCCATGCCGCCTACACCGAGCAGCTCACGCAGTTCATACTGGCCTAGCACCTGCCCGGTCAAATTTTCAAAGCCCATGTTACGCAGTCACCTTTCGTAGTATCGGCGTCCGGCACGATACCGAGAAACACTCATGTCTAAGGCGGGATACAACCGCTGCCGCGTCCAGTTTACTCCAATTTTTTATTCTGTGTGTGGTTTTGGGACTCCTGTCCCACTTTGCTTGACAAATAAAACGTCTCATCATACGCTCATGTAGTAAGGCGTTCATTTCGAGAGAGATAACGCAGAACTTAACTCAAATTGAGGAGGAAAGGCACAATGGCTAACAAAGTCCAAGCCAAATATGATGAGCTAGACCAGATTTCTGGTCGCCTTGCGGACGGGTCTGTCCGTGTCGCCGACATGACGGCCAAGCTGCGCTCGCAGGTGGACGCTCTGGAGGGTGGCGGTTGGATTGGTCGCGGTTCTGACTCGTTCTACGCCGAGATGAGCGACCTGATGTTCCCGTCGCTCCAGAAGCTGGAAGACGCGCTGGAGAACGCCTCGAAGGTGCTTCGCCAAGCTGCTGACCGCCTTAAGAGCGCCGAGCAAGAAGCGTCGAACCGCTTCCGCGCCTAACCCAAATTTTACCGGCCTGAGACCAGACAAGGAGAAACCTCGTGGCAGACCTTATTCAAATGGATTATGACGCCGTCATGAAGATGGCACAGATTGCCAAGCAGACCTCGGAAGAACTTGAGGAGCTTGCCAGCCAGCTCAACGGCATCGTTGACGAACTCGATGGCGGCGTGCTGCTGGGCCGTGGTGGTCGCACCATTGCGGACGGCCTCCGTGAGCGCCTTTCGCCCGCCGTGCAGCGCCTTTCGGCCAAGTTCGGCGAAATCAACGGCGACCTGTTGGGCGCGCTGACCGACCTGCGCGACAGCGACAGCGAAGCCGGTGGCCGTTTCGGCTAACCTGACCTGATACCCAACAGAGGAGAATAACCCATGTTTGTCGATATGATCTTGTCGTTCGTGGCCGATCAGGTGGACAGCCTCACCGGTCAGGCTACCCAGCAAGTTGAGCGCCTCACCGATGAGGTGATGGGCGGTATCCGCCAGAGCATGAACCCGCTGCGCAGCGGGTCGTGGGAAGGTCAGGGCGCGGAGCGCTTCTACGGTGAGATGGAGCAGGTCGTCTTCCCGATGATCGTGTCCATCGTGACCGGCGGTATGGACTTCACCGGGATGATCCGCCAAGCGGCTGGCATCATCACGCAGGCCGACGAGGCCATCAGCGGCATGTTCGGCGGCGTCGTCGATATGTTCGACATTTTCTAGTCAACCCGTATCTAACCTAACCAATAACAGGAGGACATAACACATGGCTAGCCCAGATGTTAGTATGAATATCCCCGATGTGGAGAGCATGGCCGATGTCTTCGGCACGATGGCGGATGTGGCTAAGGCCATCGCCAAGGCGCTCCAGATCATCATCATGACCCTCAAGGCCGCCGCCTTCATCGGCCTGATCGGTACCGCTGCAATTACCATGTTCTTGGAGCGCATCCAGCCCCGCGTTGAGGACCTCGCTGAAAAGTTTGAGGAACTCAAGATGGACTTGTTCGGCGCGATTGTCAGCTACCGCGACGGCGACAACAGCGGTTCGCAGCGCTTCGCGTAAGACCCGCTCGAAACACCAAAAAGACCCCCTCACGGTCATATCCGCGAGGGGGTCTTGATTCGGTAGGGGATTGTTGGGTTTTGGGGCGGTGTTCAGCCGCCCCAAAAACCAACTGGTTTTTAGACGACCGCTACCGCAAAGAAAATTTGCAGCAGGACAATCAACAGCACGGCAGCCACCACGAAGATGATGACGCCGCGCCGGGTAACACGGCGTCCCTTGCGCTCGGCGGGGGCGTCCCCATACAGGCGGCGCACTTCGTGGGCGAAGGTCGGGATGTCCTGCTGGCGGTTTTCGACACGCGGGTTCATCGCGCCTTCCAAGAAGCCGATGGTATCGCGGTATTCTGGCTTGGCGGGCAGTGGGAGGTCGTTGCGGCGTAGTTTGGGTGCATTACCAGCGATGACATCTTTGCGGACGTTCTCGGCGCTGCGCGACTTGCTGGGATAAGCGGGGTTGCCCGCCAGCATCTCGTACAGCATCAAGCCGAGGCCGTAGACATCGGTGGCGCGGACAGGCTGGATGCCGCCCAACAACTCTGGCGCGGTGTAGCTCAGTCCAGCGATGCTGGGTGTTTCATGGGCGAGATTGGTGGGCGAGCCGAGGTCGAGCAGGATGGGGCGGGGGATGCCATCACGGTCGAGCCGGACATAGACCCCGCTGGGGCTGATGCTCTGGTGGAAGAAACCGCTGTCGTGCATGAAGGCCACAGCATCAGCAAGCTGCATGACCGTCCATGCCGCATGGTTGAACCACGGCTGAGGTTGACTCTTGAGCATATCGCTGAGGAACTCGCCAGCCAAGTACTCGAACGCGAGGTAATACTTGGTCTCTCCCCGGAAGGCGACCTTTCCGTAGGGGCGTTCTTTCACATCGACCATGCTGTACGGAGAGACCAATACAGGCAGGGTGGGGTGTTGGCGCTTGGCCGAGAGCGTCTGGAGGACGGTAGCCTCATGCTTGAGCTTGTCTTGGGCGGCGGGGGTGCTGTGCGCGACCTTGACCAGCAGCTTGGTTTCGCCGCGCTGGGCTTCGTAGATGGCCGCCGTGCGCGTAATTCCCAAACGCCGTACAATCTCAATGTCACCGATGTCGTCGCCGGTGTCGAAGACCAGTGGTTTGGCCTCGGCGAGGCAGACCTGCTCGACGCACCAGAGATTGCCGTCCGGGGAAACGCGCTCACAGTGGGTACACACGTATTTCATGGTTGATTTGCCCTCGCCTTGGCGGTGTCCGTCGTTTGACAGGAAGCAAAATAAAGAACAGAATTAAACGTATCTAAGCTAAACATGAGACGGTGATGTTGTCAAGCAACCCCGCGTACTCGCGGGCAGAGGGGGAGGGTTATGGCCGACCAAGAAACGGTACTCATCAATCGACCGCCGCGCATCCAGCCAGATTTGCCGCAGGAGGAGATTGACATCCCGGAGCCGCCCGACACAGAGAAGAACAGCCAGAATCTAGTCCAGACCTTCCTGCCGATGATTACCATCATCGGTTACGTGGTGGTCTCGGCCAGCGGGCAGGGGCGCAACCTCGCCATGCTGATTCCGATGGGTCTTTCGGTGATTGCCTCGTCGGGCATGGGCTTATGGATGTTCTTCAAGCAGCAGCGTGAGGATAAAATCAAGAAGGATGCCTACCGCCAGCGGTTGGCAGAGATGCGCCGCGAGATGGAGAACTACCACGACCTCCAGCGCAACTTCTACTCGTATAACTACCCTAACAGCGAGATGGTCTTGGCGATTGCCCAGAATCGCGAGGCCGACCGCAAGGACGACCGCTTTGGGACGCGCCTGTGGGAGCGCCGCACCTCGGACCGCGACTTTGGCACTGTGCGACTGGGCATGGGGACACAGCCCAGCAGTGTGGTCTACAGTATGAAGATGGGCAAGAACAACGAAGACCCGCTGATGTACGAGGCCACCAAGCTGGCTGAGGACTCGAAATACGTCGAGAACATCCCGGTCATCGTGCCGCTGCGCCCGTTCAAGAAAAACCAGATGGACGATAACCCCGACCTCGGACGTCACAGCATCGGCATCACCGGGCGCGACAAGGCACGGGTCTACGATGCCATCCGTGCCATGTTGGTGAATTTCTCGGCCTTCCATGCCCCGACTGACACCCGACTGTTTGTGTTCGGCGCACCGGCGGACGAGAACAACTGGAACTGGGCTCGCTACCTGCCGCACTGCAACACCGGCAGCAGCCAGAAGCCGGGCGACCAGCTCTGCTTCAGCCCGCGCACCAACGAGATCGAGAACTTCTGGGATGTGATGATCAAAGGGGACCTTGAGCGCCGCTTGATCCGGCTGGCGGACGATGCAAAGACCGATGTTAGTCTGCCGTTCTTGGTGGTGGTGGTCGATGCGCTCTCGATTGAGATGCCCAACGCGCCGACCAAGAACATCGACGCGCAGGAGGCCATCTCGCTGATCTTCCGGCGCGGCCAAGAGTTGGGCGCGACGATTATTTTCTTGATGCCCGACACCAAGTACGTCCCGACGCAGGTCGAGACGGTCATTGAGGTGGACGCCGCGCCGGACGGTCAATCGACACTGTTCCGCTACGCCGAAATCGGCGTGAACTCGCGCCGCGTCATCGGCATTGCCGATACCATGACGCCGGAAGCCGCGACTGACCGTTTCGCACTCAAGCTGCGTGGACTGTCGGTGCGCTCGACTTTCGGTACAGCCGGTCTGCCGTCGAATGTGCTACTGCTCAACCTGCACGAGCATATCAACGCCGAGCGCATCGACGCCTCAGTCGATAACATCTGGGACCGTTGGCGCAAGAGCCGCGACAAAGAGGCGTCGGAGTGGCTGCGTGTGCCGGTCGGCTTTATGCCCGGCCCCAAGAAGCGCGAGCTGCTATTCAGTGCCAACGGTGACGGCGTTCACGGCATGATTGCCGGTACGACCGGTTCCGGTAAGTCCGAGATGTTGATTACGCTCATTCTCGGTCTGGCTATGCGCTACGACCCCAGCGTGATTAACTTCGTATTGGTGGACTTTAAGGGCGGTACGGCGTTCAAGATGTTCGAGCGCCTGCCGCATGTCGTGAACCTCGTCACCAGCTTGCAAGGTAACGCGGGTGAGCGCACGTTCATCGCGCTGGAATTTGAGATGAAGCGCCGCGCCAAGATGTTGGCCGACGCGGGCGTCCCACACATTGTCGATTACCGCAGCGCGGGCTACCACCGCGCCGACCAAATGGCTGCTGACAGCAAAGTCAAGCCCGCGCCGTTCCCGTTCCTGTTCATCATCATCGACGAATTCGCCGAAATGGTGAAGGAAATGCCGCAGTTCCGCCCCAAGCTGGACTCGGTTACGCGCCTCGGTCGTGCTTACGGCGTCTCGCTCATCCTCGCCACCCAGCGACCGGCGGGTGCGGTCACCGACCAGATGCGCGCCAACATCAAGTTTAAAATCTGCTTGCGCGTTGAGACGGCTGAAGACAGCCGCGAACTGCTGCGGGCGTCGGATGCGGCCTTCTTGCCGACCGGTGTTCCGGGTCGCGCTTACCTGATGATTGGTAATGACAATTCACAGCTCATGCAGGTGGCTTACGCCAGCTACCGTTACAACGCGCCCAGTGCTAAGCCAGAGGATGAGCGTCCGCCGGTCATAAAGTGGCTGGAGCGCCCCAAGAAGAAAGAAAAGAAGGCCGCTGCGACCGCCGCCGACCAGCTCACCATCGCTGATCGCGTAGTGCAGCTCTGCGCCCAGCTTTCCATCGATAAGCCGGACGTAGTGAAGCAGGATAAACCGTGGCCGGACCCGCTGCCGGTGCTGCTCCCGCTGAACGCCGAATACATCACCTCAGCCATGAATAAGCTCCCCAAGGTCACGGATGCCTTCGCTGACCAGCCCGATGAGGAAGAAGGCGAGGTCGAGGACGTAATTGAGTACAACCCACTGCTGCCCATCAACAAGGCGGTAGACGTGTGGCTCAAGGGCGGCGACCGCTGGCAGCCTGTGGACTGGGAGGCCGGTTCGACCCTCAGCGCCCAGATGGGTCTGATTGACGACCCGTACCACGCCCGTCAGCTCCCACTCAACATTGACCTCAAGGCCGGCAGCATCCTCGTGTTCGGCGCGTCCGGCAAAGGCAAGACCGGTTTCCTCCGCACGCTGGCGACCACGCTGGCGACCACCCACTCGCCAGACGCGCTGTGGATGTATGCGCTGGACTTCGGCGGCGGCGGCTTGACCCCTCTGGCCGACCTGCCGCACATGGGCGGACTCATCGGCAGTGACGAAAGTGAACGGGTTGACCGCCTGATTAACACGCTCAAAGAGTGGCTGCGTGAGCGCGGTGAGCGCTTCACCGGTGACAGCCTGAGCGTGTACAACAAGGCGCACCCCAACGACGTTCAGCCCGCCGTGTTGGTGATGATTGACAACTTCGCTGAGTTCCGCTCGTCGTATGAGGACCTCATCCCTGACCTGATGGCACTGATTCGTGAAGGGTTGGCAAAGGGTATCTACTTCGCCGTCACCGCCGACCAGCTTTCGACCGTGCCGGGCCGTTTGATGGGTCTGTTCAACCAGAAGCTGACGCTCAAACTGTCGGACTACGGCGATTACGTCGGCATCGTCGGGCGCGTCCCGGCGGACCTCGACGACATCCCCGGTCGCGGCTACATCCCATTCGAGAAAAAGGTCTTGGAGTGCCAAATCGCCCTGCCGGTAGACATCGAAATCAGGGACGCCGAGGATAATCTGATGGACATCAGCGGGCAGATTTCCCACCTGACCGGGCTGCTCAAGGTGGCATGGGCGGGCAAGCTGCCCAAGCCCATCCTGCGCCTTGAGTCGGTTATCCCGCTGGAGAAACTGCTGCCCAGCGCGTCTGACCGTCGTATCGAGGTCATGTTGGGCAAGGAACGCCGTGACCTGACCTATGTCAGCATGAACCTGAAGGAACAGGGGCCGCACTTCTTGATCCTCGGCAGCCCGTTTAGCGGACGCACGACCACCCTGCGGACGTTCATCCTGTCGGTGGCGGCTAAGTATGGCCCTGACCGCGCTGCGTTCATCTTGGTTGATGCCCAGCGTCGTCTGTTCCAGTACGGCGAGGCTGAGGAGCGTTCGCTGACGCGCCTGCCGCACGTTCGCCTTGCTATCAGCGAGCAGAACCGCGACGACATCGGTGTCATGATGGAGTCGCTGCGCCAAGCTTTCGTCCACCGTGAGGGCGGCGCACTGCCGGAAATCTTCATCTTTATCGACAACTACGATGACTTCGCCGACCTGATGGACCGCAAGCTGCTGCCGGAATTTGCCAACCTCGCCCGTCGCTACGGGTCGGATGGGCTGCACTTGGTCGTCGCGTCTGGCGCATCGTCATCCGATGAGCTGTTCAAGGTGCTGACGCGCTCGAAGTACGGCCTCGCGCTAGACGCTGAAAGCGGCGGCAAGGCCCCGTTCAATATCACGGCTATGAGCAAGATCGCCAAGCTCGACCTCCCGGTCGGTCGCGGATTCTTGATCAGTACTGGACGCTTCCAGATGCTTCAGGTCTCGACGCCATACCCGATTGAGGACGCCGCAGAGATCCAAGACGTGCAGGAGCTGATGGAGCGCGCCGCCGTCCAGTTGGATGGGTGGGTGGAGCGCATTGAGCAGCAGTGGGCGGATGTGACCCCGTGGCACTTCCCTGAACTGTCGGCGGAGGCTAAGGCTGCCGCAGCCACGCCCACCACCAGCGCCAGCAGTGCGTCGTCGGCGTCGAATGGTGGCTCGTCGAAACCCAATTCTTCCTCGAATGTGCCAGCGGCCATCACGCCAGAATTTATGGCGCATCTGCGGGCCGAACTTAAGAAGATCATGCCGCTGCCAGAGATGGTGGACGGGATGAACCCGCGTGAACTGCTCAACTCGGCGGTCGAGTTCTCGTCGCTGGGAGTTGACCTGGTGGCAGCGGCGCAGGCCGTTGGCGCTGACCCCAAGGCGATTGCCGATGCGATGGTGCAGATGGGCGAGAAGCCGGAAAAAGCCCATAAAATCATGGGTGTGACGGCCTAACGGTGTCTTTGTGACAGGTATACGATAACAGGGGCGCGGTGATACCAACCACCGCGCCCTATGGGTGATAAGGAGGAGCAGGCATGGGGTACGTACAGATTACCATCGCGTCGGACGAGTTCGATGATAAGCCACAGCACTTGGTCGAAGTCGCTGACGACGCGCCGGTCAAAAGTATTGTGTTCGAGATCCAAAAGGAATTCGGCCTGAAGGGGTCGTTTGCGCTGTGGCTCAGGCGTAACAAGCAGGAACTCGACACCAATCGGTCGCTGGGCGAGTACAACATCAGCACCGGTACGGAATTGGAGTTTGGGCGCAAGGCCAAGCGCATCCCGGCGGGCGCAACCGAGATTACCGGCACTAAGCGCGGCTACTTCACGGTTGATGGCGCGTCAGAGACTTTTGGGGTGGTGTGGCAGCCCGCACTGATCGGGCGCAGCACCGACGCGGCCAGCGCCTCACTGCTGGCGGTTGACCTGACCAATGTTGATAAGAGTAAGACCACCTCGCGCCAGCACGCTAGCGTCAGCGAGAGCGGCGGCGCGTTCACCATCCAGCGCATCAATGAGAACAATACACTCATGGTCGATAATGTACAGGTCGGCTACCTGTCGCCTGTGCCTCTGAACAACCGCAGCGTCGTAAAGCTCGGCAATGTCACCTTGACCTTCCATATCGAAGAATTGAGCGAGGAAGAAATCGGGTAAGGCTAAGACCCCGGTTTAACCAACTAAAGCAAGCGGGCCGTGGTGTTTATCCACAGCCCGCTTACTGTTTTTAGGGGAATTACTCGTGCTTTAGGGTCTGACTGGTGTGGGGCGTCCCGGTTCGGCGGGCGGCGCGGTCGGCTCCGTGGGAGGTGTCCCGCCGCTTTCACCGCCGCCGCTGCTTCCGCCACCCGGCTCCTGTGTCGGAGCGGTCTGACCCTCTTCTGGGGTGGACTCGGCGTCTGGCGTGGCATCGACCTCTGGGGTTGTATCCGGTGTGTAGACGACCACCGGAACCTCGTCGATGTCGCCGAGGAATTCAATTTGGCCGCCGTCCAACAGGCTGACGGGGATCCACCCGGTTTGGATGAAGAACCATTCCCCGGTCGGATCGATACCCGTCACTTTTGCGCCATCGTTGCGGGGGATGGCCCCGGCGCGGCTGGCGTTAAGGTTCGGGGCGCTTCTCACCACGATCCCGTTGGCGGTTAGGACGATGATCTGCGGGGGGAGGTCGTCCACCCGGTAGAAATACATCCCCGGCACACCGAGGACGCCTGTGCGGATGCGGACCAGTTGTAGGCGTGAACCCCGGTCGTTTGGGTTAGGCACGGGCAGCGCGTTGACCTCGGTCACATCACCGCTGTAGACCTGTATCGGGGTCACGGGGGTGTCCGAGTTGCTCACATAACTGGCTGGCACGATTTCGACCAGTTCTAGGTCAGCGGCGGGCGTGCCGAGTTGTTCAAGGACATTGTTGTCCAGCGTGGCCGTCGGGCCAATATCCTCGGTCGGGATGGGGGTGCGTGTCGGCGGAACCGTGGCGGTCGGCGTGTTGGTTCGTGTCGGCCTAGGCGTATGGGTCAGGCTTGGGGTGCGCGTGGGCGTCGTGGTCGGGGTTTCACTGGGCGGCGGCGTATCGCTGGGAGTGGGCGTTGCCGTCACCGTGCGCGGGGTTGAGGTCGGGCGCGGTGTGTTAGAGGGGGTTAGGGTGGGCGTCTCGGTGTTGGTGGCTGTGGCCGATGGCTCCGGTGTGAAGGTCAGGGTGCGCGTCGGTTGGCGCGTCGGCGTATTGGTGATGACCCGTTCAGTTGGTGCATCGGTTGGCGACTCCGAGGTTGTATTCGGCTGGGCGACAGCGGCGTCAGCCGTGACGCCGCGCTCGGCGGTCGATTCTTCAGTGGCGGTTGTTTCTTCGGCCTCTGTTTCAGTGTCAGCCTCTGGTGTCGGCGATTCGATGACCACTTGCAGCGCGATGGTCGGGTTGGGTTCTTCAGTCGGCGATTCGGTGGGCTGTTGGGTCGGTTGTTCGGTGCTGACGGTGGTGGTAGCCTCAGTGGTTGGTGTGCTGGTGCTGACCGCTGTCAGCGTGCCGACGCTGTTCTGCATGACCGCAAACGCAGCGACGGCCAGCGCCGCAGCGCCCACAGCCGGGATAATCCATCGGGGCAGGCCGCCGCGCTTGGCCCCCCGTGTGCTGATGATGATGGCAGTCACATTGTCGGGCGCGCCACGCTTGAGCGTCTCTTGGATGAAGTAGTGGAGTGCCTCTTCGTCGTTTTTGGTCTCTAGGGCGACTTTCAGCTCTGGGTCGCGCACCACGTCCCAGAGGCCGTCGCTGCACAGCACGAACACATCACCGGCCTCGACCTGTGTCTCGCGGAACATAATGTCCAATTCCAGCGGGTGGCCGATGAAGGCAGTGATGTTCATATTGCGGCTGGCTTTGGCCTGTTCTTCGGTGATTTCACCACGTTCGAGCTGGGCGGCCAGCACGCTCTGGTCTTTACTGAGCTGTTCAAACGCCGTGCCGCGCAGCCGGTAGACCCGCGAGTCACCGAGGTTGAAGATGATGGCCTTACCGTTGGGTAGGACGGCCATCCCAGCGGCGGTCGAGCCGATGTACATCATCCCAAACTCACGGGCTTTAGCCTGTACGTCGCGGTGGGCAGCGGTAATGGCTTTCTGGAGACGTGCCTTGATGTCGGTCTCTGGGTCGCTGGTGTCATAGTAGCTGCGGAAGATGGCGGCAATGGCGGTCTGGCTGGCGATGTCCCCCTTGCCGACACCGCCCATCCCGTCACAGACCACCGCCAGCGCGCCCAGACCTAACTCGACCTGACCGGGTTTGGGTTGCTTGAAGTCGAGGGCGTCCTCGTTGCGCTGCCGCTTACCGCCAACGTCAGTTTGGCCGTAGATGCGGAGTGGGAAGTGAAACCCGTCAGCCATGGCGTTTGCCTAACCTTTCCGCGTAAAGAGCAGCACGGTGGTTCCACCAAGCCGGATGGTGTCGCCCTCGCTGAGCGGGATTCGCCCAGTGATCTTGTCACCGCCGTTGACGGTCGTCCCCAGCGCGCTGCCGTTGTCGTTGAGGATCCACGTGCCATTTTCGAGCATGAGTTCGGCGTGGGCGCGGGAGACGTTTTTGTCGCCGTCAAAGTTAGCGTTGTTATTGCGCGGCCCGGTTCGACCGAGGAAGAACGGACTGTTCATCAGCGGGATGGTCTTGCCGATCATTGACGCCTCTCCGCTTTCTGTGACCTTGAGGAAAGCCGTCGCCATAACAGCGGCGTTGGTCTTTTCGGACATATCGACGCCTGCAATCATGGCGTTGGTGCGCTCATGGTCCAACATGCCGGGGCGCATGGTCGGTTCGTCACGGTTGACGGACAGGTTGGCGGATGAGCTGGGCGTGTTGGACGCGCCGGGCAGGGTCGCGCCGCTGTTCTTGTCGTCTGGGCGTGAGATCATGATTGCGCCGGTCATGCTGGGCAGTGATGCAGCGGTATTCTTCGCCTTCGCCCGTTCGCGTCGCCCGCCCATGATCAGGAACACCAGCAGGCCGACCAGTGCCAGTACGATCACGACGATCAGCACGCCGATCAGCGGGTTCTCACGCACCCGATCGAGGAGCGTCGGCGTGGGGGTCGGGGTCGGGGTCGGGACATTGAGCTGGAAGGAGCGCTCAAATGAGTTGAGCGTGCGCCCCTGCCCGTCCAGCGCGGTGACGACGATTTGGAACTCGCCCGTGGTTAGGTCGAGCGGGATTTCAAAACCGGGGGTGTTGGACTCGAACTCGCGCTGGTCGATGATGACGCCGCCGCTGTCGTTGAGGACAAAACGGTAGCGGGCGATTTGGTCGATGTTGTTGCCGGTAAACTGGACCGCCAAGACCTTCTCGTTAATACGGTATTCCAACCCGACGAACTCCAACGCCGTAACGATTGGAGTAGCCGTCGGTGTGGCCGTCGGTGGGAGGGTCTCGGTCGGCGTGGGGGTCTGGGTCGGCGTTGCCGTGACGGCGCGGGGATAGGTGAAATCGCCAAGTTCGCTGTTGGCGACCACGCGCCCGTTAAGGTCGGTGGCCTTCAGCCGGAAGGTATACGACGCCTGCGGGATGAGCTTCGCGCCGGGATAGCTGATGGGCGAAACCGGGTCCACCACCACCGTATCGATGAGGACGTTGTTGCTGTCCAGCACCAGCAGCTCGATGTCACCCATCAGGCTGTTGTTTTCCAGCGTCAGCCGAATCTGAAGCAGGTCGCTGGCTGCGTCGTAGCTGATGGCGTCGATGTTGGCGGTGAACACCACCGGGGTCGGGGTCTCGGTGGGGACGGGGGTGCTGGTTGGGGCTGGCGTCGCCGTGCGTACCGGGACATAAGTGAAGCCCTGCTCCAACCGATTGAGGCTCTGCCCGGCGGCGTTGAACGCCTCGACGCGCAGGACATACTGTTCGTCTGGGACGAGGCCAATGTCGCGGGCGACGATTTGCTCGACCTCAATCAGTTCACCCCGGTCGATGCTGGCCTTGTTGAAGCCGCGTGCGTCAATGATGTCGATGCGGACGCGGGCGACCTGTGACGAGTCGGTATAGACGATGTTGAGGGTGATGGTGTCGGTCGATTCCTCGTACAGGATTGACTGGAGGTTAACGCCGACTGGCACGAGGGTCGGGGTGGGGGTTTCGCTGGGGATGGGTGTAATGCTGGGCGTGGGTGTAGCGGTCGGGCGCAACACGGACAGCTCATCATCGGTCTGGAGGGTCTGGCCGTCAAAACGGATGGCCACGATGTCCACGGTGATGCGCCCGTCCGGCAGCCCTTCCATCGAGAATTCGATGGGTTCGGGGTTCGGGCCGCCGTCGCGCAGGAACTCGTCGATGGTCGCGCCAGTCGGGTCGGTGACGATGACGCTGTAGCGCGTAATCTGGTCGAGGTTTTCGCCGCCAATCTGCAAGGTGACGTTGCCAGTGGCCGGGTCAAACACCTTACGCGTCAGGCGGACAATGGGCTGTGCGGTGGGGGTGGCGGTGGCCGGGGTACACTGCAAGTCGGTATTAAAGCTGAAGGTGTCCGAAAGCTGACCACCCTCGAAACCGGGCTGAGTCACCAGCGTGGCGATGTACTGGCCGCGTGGGAGGCAGAAATCGGCCAGCGCGACACGCTGGTTGTTTAAGCCGTCCACAATCTGCTGGAACAGGTCGTTCAGTTCGCTCAGTGCGCCGATGGCGGCGAAACCCTTGCTGCTCTCGGCCATGCTGCGGAGCGCGGCTTCATCAATTTGGACTGCGCCGCGCAGACCGATGGTGTTAATCGACACCGGGTCGTTGACGTTGGTGGCCTTGGTGATGACTTCATCCAGCGTGCGGGTGCTGCACGTATCGCCGACACCGGCGCGCAGCTCATCGCGCCCGTCGGTGAATAGCATGACCGTGCGGCGGGCGGGCAGCGGCGCTTCTAGGGTCTTGTCCAGCGCGGCGAATGCGGCATCAAACAAGCATGTCCCGGCGTTGGCGTCGCTGGGGCTGGCGGGTTGGTACGTCCCGATGAGGTTAATGACCTCGTTTTTGGTGCGCGTGAAGGGCGTCCCGGTCGAGATGTCGCGGTTGAAGGTCATCAGCGAGAACTGTGTGCCGTCGGGCAGCGCGTTGACCGCTTCAATGGCGGCGCGGCGCATGTCGGCGGCGCTGGCCTGCATACTGCCGCTGGCGTCCAGCAAGATGACCACGTACAGCGGGGTGTTGGGTTCTTCCACCCGTGCTTCTTCGGTCAGGTTGACGCCGTTGCCGGTCACGACGATGGTGGCGTCGTTGGTGTCGGTGGGCAGCGGCCTACCGTTGCCGTCGGCAAAGGTGAAGTACAGCCCAAGTTCGCTGACTTCGTTCTGGCCTTCGGTCACTTCGGCATAGCTGACGACGACCTGTGTGGGTGTTTCGTCGTCCTGCGCCGAGGCCAGCATACTGGTGATGCTGATGAGCAGTAATACTAAGAACAAGCGTGAGTAGCGCAGCACGGTTAAATCCCCCCGGATGTTTGGAATGTAGCGCGCAATGTTATCTTTGGAGAGTATAGTCCACTTAAAAAAACACGGCAATCGGGGTAGGGCAACCTCGTTGGGCGTGGCGCTGGTTGGATAGGGGGTGCCTAGGGGTAGAATGAGCGTGTAAGACGCTCAAAGGGATATTTTTCAGGGGAAAAATTACCTTATAACAAAGGAGAAATGTCGTGCAAAACCGTTGGAATGAGGCTGAGGCCGCCCAGTTTCCGGGTGAGGTCGGCCAGTTGGTGTATGTGTCGAGGCTGTTGGGACAAGATTTTGACCTGACGCAGTACGGCGGTGGCAATACCTCGGTCAAGCGCACCGAAGCCGACCTGTTTGGCGTGCAGTGTCAGATGATGGTCGTCAAGGGCAGCGGCTACGACCTCTCGACCATCACTGAGGCCGGGTTTGCGCCGGTCGTGCTGTCCGATATGACTCGTTTGCTGTCGCTAGACGCGATGGGCGATGGTGAGATGATGAACGCGATGATGTGCGCCCGCACTCGTGCCGACGCGCCCGCGCCGTCGGTGGAGGCCATTTTGCACGCCGCACTTCCCTATAAATATGTACTGCACGCCCATGTCACGGCGGTGATGGCGCTGACCGGCGTAGCCGACGCGGACGCCGAGGTCGAGCGGGTTTACGGTGATTCGCTGGTGGTCGTGCCGTATGTGATGCCCGGTTTTAAGCTGGCGAAACTGGGCTACCAGTGCTGGCTTGAAGTGGTCTCGGCGCGCCCGGCGGACGGGGAGCTACTGCCCGCGGATACCGACGGCAAAATTGGGATGATTTGGATGAAACACGGGCTGGTTTCATGGGGTGATAGCGCCCGCGAAGCCTATGACCGTCTCATCATGCTCGCCGACCACGCTGAGGAATGGGTGACGCGCCGCTCGGTCGGTCCCGTTCCACCGCTGCCGACCCCGTCCAGTTCCCAGCGCGTCGAGGTCGCCCAACTGCGCCATGACTTGAGCCGGGCGGCGGGCGCGCCGGTCATCGTGCGGCGCAGTGCCGACCCCCAGGCCAGTGGGTTTGCCGGTCATGAACGGGTCGCGGATTGGTCACAGCGCGGTGGTCTGACACCTGACCATGTGATTCGCACTAAGCGTGTCCCCATGTTGGGGCGCGATGTAGCTACTTATGCTGACGCCTACCGCGCCTATTTTGAGCGCAACGCGCCGCGCAGCGTGCAACCGCTGACCATGCTCGACCCTGCGCCGCGCATTATCTTAGACCCTGCGCTGGGGATGTTGAGCGTCGGTCGGCTGCCGCGTGATGCAGTGCTGGCGGGCGCATTCTATGAGCGCACGGTGGCCGCGATTTTGGGCGCGGAAAGCGTCGGCGGCTGGGACCCGCCGGGCGAGGCCGATGCGTTCGATGTCGAATACTGGGAGCTGGAACAGGCGCGCCTGCGCCGTCAGACCAGCGTCAAGCCGTTCACGGGTGAAATTGCGCTGGTGACGGGGGCGGCGTCTGGCATTGGGAAAGCCTGTGTCGAGGCGCTGCGCGGGCAGGGGGCGGCAGTGGTCGCGCTAGACATCAACCCAGCAGTGGTCGACCTATTTACCGGCGACGATGCGCTCGGACTCGTGTGTGATTTGACCGATGAGTCGGCGTTGTCTGGCGCGCTGGACGCGGCGATTGACCGCTTCGGTGGTCTCGATATGCTGGTGTTGAACGCGGGCTTGTTCCCATCCAGCGCCCGCATCGCCGATTTAAGCGACTCGACGTGGCGGCGGGTGATGGACATCAACTTAGATGCCAACCTCGCGCTGATGCGGGCGGCGCACCCACTGCTCAAACTCGCACCCGGCGGTGGGCGGGTGGTGGTGGTCGGCTCGAAGAACGTTCCCGCGCCGGGGCCGGGTGCGGCGGCCTATTCGGCGTCGAAGGCGGCGCTCAACCAATTGGCGCGGGTCGCAGCGCTGGAATGGGGTGCAGACGGCATCCGCGTTAACAGCGTCCACCCGAATCAAGTATTTGATACCGCGCTGTGGACGGATGACCTGATTGCGGCGCGGGCGAAGCATTACGGGCTGTCGGTCGAGGCGTACAAGACCAACAACGTGCTGCGGACGGAAGTTACCAGCCGCGATGTGGCCGCTTCGGTCGTCGCACTGCTGAGTGATGTCTTTCGTGTCACGACCGGGGCGCAGGTCCCGGTGGACGGTGGTAACGACCGGGTTATCTGAGCGTTAAGCCGCGTTAACGATGGTTGCGGCGCGCTATCCGATGGGCTATGCTATGCGCTACAGTCTGCTGGGCGAAGCGTATTACTAGGCCGGGCGCGGCGGCTGTCCTGTGGATTTTCTTGAAGGTTTGTGGAGGACTTTATGCGTAAAATGGCATTCGTTTTGGTGCTGATGCTGGCGCTTATCAGCACGGGCGCTTTTGCCCAAGACGATTCGGTCACGCTGCGGATTACATGGTACGACGACGGGAACGAGGGCGAGGTCCTGCGCGGACTGCTTGACCAGTTCGAGGCCAACAACCCCGACATCACGGTTGAACTCGACATCGTGGCCTACAACGTCATCCTTGAGCAGATTCCCCAACAGGTTCAGGCGGGCGAGTCGCCCGACCTGCTGCGCCTGACCAACTACCTCGGTCTGCGCGGCTATTACCTCGACCTGACGCCGTACCTGTCGGAGCCTGCCACGTTTGAGGATTACTTCCCAGAGGGCGTCCTGAACGCTTTCCGCGTCGATGCTGAGGATGAGGGGCTGTACGGCCTGCCGCTTCAAACTACCGTCAGCGGCCTGTACGCCAACGCCACCCTGTTCGAGCAGGCTGGCGTGGAGCTGCCGACCGTTGAAGACGGCTGGGATGTGTGGATTGAGGCGGCTACCGCTGCGGCTGAGGCCACCGAAACCCCCTATGCCATCGCGTTTGACCGCGCTGGTCACCGTTTCGTCGGTCCGGCCATCAGTGAGGGTGCTTCGTTCGTCAACGAAGACGGCAGCATGACCATTGACCAGCCGGGCTTCCGCGTCATGGCCGAGCGCCTCAAGGCGTGGCACGACAGCGGCATCACCCCGGTTGAGGTTTGGTTGGGCGCTGGCGGCAGCTACGCAGCGGCGGCGGACTACTTCATCAATGGTCAGGCTGTGCTGTACATGGCCGGGTCTTGGCAGATTAACAACTTCGCCACCAACATCGGCGAGAACTTCGACTGGGTGGCGATTGGCAACCCGGCGGGTGAAGAAGCTGCTTCGGGCATGCCCGGCGGCGCTGCGCTGCTGGCGATGGCCGCCACCGAACACCCGGAAGAGGTTGGTCGCCTGATGGACTTCCTCGCCACGCCGGAAATCTATGCCGAGTTCACCGCGCAGACCCTGTTCCTGCCCGGTCACCTTGAGCTGCCGGAATTTGAGTATGTCACCGACAACGACGACGCCCGCGCCGCGCTGGAAGTGTTCGCTGCCGAAGTCCCCAAGCTGGCCGACGCTGCTTATGCGCTCAACTTCCACCCCAAGTTCTTCGATGCCTTCAATATCCCCACCCGCGAGCGCCTGACCCAGTATCTCGCGGGTGAGCTGACGCTGGACGAGGCCATCGAGCGCATTCAGCAGGACGCCGATACCGCCATTAACCCAGAGGCATAATAATTCGCCGCTGATTGTTTTTGGCACATGGCTTGATACAGAAAGCGGGGGGCATGGTGCGCCATGCCCCCGCGCCGTCTAGGGAGGACGGTTCTCTTACTGTTTGGAAGTGGGAGTGAGGGGAGGTTTCTGACTCGTGGAATCAAAACAGCGCCTTAAAATTCATCATACCCCGTTCGAGACCGTGTATAACGCCGTCGTTGACGCGCTCGATTTCGTGCTGCGACCGCTGCAAAAGCGCATCGGCCAGCGCAATATGGCTTACGTCTTTGTCTTACCGAATGTCGCTATTTTTGTCATCTTCGTCTTGTTCCCGATGTTGATGAATTTTTATTATGCCTTTACCGGCGGCTCAAATATATTCCCCGACCAGCGCCCGTTCGTGGGCTTGCAGAACTTTGAGACCATCTTTAGCTGCACCGATTACACCAATCCCAACACCTGCCGCGAGGATTTGTTCTGGAAAGCGGCGTTTAATACCTTTGGGTTTGTGGTATTTCAAGTTGGCGGGATGGTGGTGATTTCGCTGATTACGGCGCTGGCACTGAACCGCAAAATCCGGGCGCGGGCGTTTTTCCGCAGCGTATTCTTCTACCCCGTGCTGCTCTCGCCGGTGGTGGTTGCGCTGATTTGGCGTTGGGTGCTGCAAAACGATGGCTTGATGAATGGTGTCTTGGTCGGGCTGGGCGCAGACCGTGTGCCGTTCTTGACCAACCCCGATTGGGCGCGTTTCTGGGTGATTTTCATCAGCGTTTGGTCGCAGATGGGTTTTTACACGCTGATTTTGCTGGCTGGTCTGCAGAGTATCCCGCATGAGTTGTATGAAGCGGGTGAGATTGACGGCGCGAACCCGTGGCAAACGTTCTGGGGCATTACCCTCCCGCTGCTGATGCCGACGATGTTGGTGGTGCTGGTGCTGTCACTGATTAGGGCGGTGCAGGTCTTCGACCAAGTGTACGCCTTTACCAACGGCGGCCCCGGCACGGCGACCACCTATATGATTCAGTACATTTATCTGACGGCGTTTGCCGGACGCGGCAACCAGTACGGCCTCGCGGCTGCGGCCTCGGTTATCCTCGCGGTGGTGCTGCTGGTGTTCACGCTGCTGCAACTGCGCGCCGGACGCCAGTCCGAGCTGTCGGTGTAGGGGGCGGGCGATGCTGACGACTGTCCGCGACTTTTTCACGCGCACGCGGGGCGTCAACAGCCCTGACCGCATGGATGTTTTGACCTACGCCTACCTTATCATCGGTACACTGGTGATGTTCGGCCCGGTACTGTGGCTGATTTTATCGTCATTCAAAGACATCAACGAGATTACGCGCTTCCCGCCGCGTTTGCTGCCATATCGCCAGCAAACGGTGGAGGTGATGGGCTACGATGAGCCGCTGCCCGTGTTCAATGTGACGATGGAAGATGGCAGCGTTCGGACGCTGGCACGGGCGCGGCGTGTGGGCATCGAGGCGCAGATGGTAGACCCGGCAGCGCCGGAAGAGATTATCCGCGTCAACATCAACACCATGACGCCGGTCGAAGCGGTGTTTTTTAGCTTCGATAATTACATGCGGGGTGTAGAGCGTTTCGACTTTGTGCGCTATTTCTGGAATACGCTGGTCGTGACGGTGGTCGCTACCATCCTGACGTTGTTTGTCAACAGCATGGCCGCCTTCGCGCTGAGTAAATATAAATTCCCCGGCTCGAACGCCATCTTCTTGACGATGATTGCTACGCTGCTCGTGCCACTGTCAGTCATCCTCGTGCCGCTGCTGCTGGTCATCACGCAAATTGGCTGGTTTAACAGCCTTATCGGCCTGATTATCCCGACCATCGCCACGCCGACTGGGGTGTTCTTGCTGAGGCAATATATGCTGACCATCCCTGACGAGCTGCTCGAATCGGCGCGGCTGGACGGCGCAAGCGAGTGGCGCATCTACCTACAGGTCATCTTGCCGCTGGCACGCCCGGCACTGGCGGTCTTGGCGATTTTCAGTGTGATGTGGCGCTGGAACGATTTCCTGTGGCCGCTGGTGGTGCTGCAAAACAGCGATTTTTTCACGCTTCAAGTCGGCTTGAACTCGTTCCGGGGCGAACTTCAAACCCAGTGGGACCTCGTGCTGGCAATGACCGTACTCACCGCGCTGCCCGTGACGATTGTGTTTGCGTTCTTGCAGAAGTATATTACGACGGGAATCGCGACGACGGGCATGAAATAGGGTGTTCTGTCGGCGGGCGACCCACCGGGTCGCCCCTACAAAATAATTGATTGCTGCTAAAGGGGTGACGGTGTGCGTCACCCCTATGTTGTGGGGAGAAAAGAAAGCGATGTCACAACAACAGGAAACGCGCACGGTCGTGTCGGCGGTGCTGACGCTGACGTTTGCGCGCTTGGTGGTCAACATGACGCGCCGCTTCACCTATGCCTTTGTGCCGGGTATTGCCCGGTCACTGGGGGTGGGTGATTCGGCGGTGCAGGCGGCGATTTCGGCGCAGAGCGGCGTGGCGCTGGGCAGTCCGCTGTTAGGCGGCTTCGCAGAGCGTTACGGGCGCAAGCTGGTCATCATGGCGGCGCTGGTCGGGATGGTGGTGGTCGCGCTGATTGGGGCGGCGCTGCCGGTTTATGGCGTGTTCCTCGGTGTGATGGTGGCTTTTGGCGTGGTCAAGATGTTGGTAGACCCGGCGCTGCTGGCATACATCGGCGACCGTGTGCCGTATCACCGCCGTTCGATGGCGATTGGCACAACCGAATTGAGCTGGGCGGGTGCGCTGTTGGTCGCCGCGCCGCTGACGGGTTTACTGTTAGAGCGCGCCACGCTGTCGGCGGTGTTCGTCGCGCTGGCAGTGGGCGGCGTACTGGGATTTCTGGCGGTGTGGCGACTGCTCCCGTCTGACCGGCCAGCGGTGGAGGTTAAACGGGTGGTGCTTCGCGAGGTATTCGCTACGGTCGGGCGTAACCCGGCGGCGCGGGCGCTGGTGCTGTTCGGGATGTTTAACGCCGCCTCCAACGAAATTGTGTTTATCAATTACGGCGTGTTTATGGAGCAGTCGTTCGGCTTGGCGCTGGCGGCGCTGGGTATCGTCACCATCTCGATTTCAATCGCTGAGGTGGTAGGTGAGCTGGTGGTAGTTGGGCTGGGTGACCGGCTCGGCCCCAAGCGCCTGACCCTGATTGGGATGGGCAGCGCGGCGGTAGCCTATGCCGTGCTGCCGTTTTTGGGCTTCAGCCTGCCAG
>JALONW010000227.1 GCA_025454725.1 Anaerolineae bacterium | reverse complement strand
GGTTTCGTGCTGTTCGGCGAGCGGGTCGCTCATTTCGAAGGCTTTTTCGGCGTCGGCGACACCGTCTTCGATGTGGCCGAGCTGGATTTTGACGGTGTTGTCGTCCCCAAAAATAACGTCCTCGGCAAGCCGGGCGAAGGTTTTAAGCTGATGATGCAGCAGCTCCCGCAAGAACGGCTGATTATCGCGGTGGGCAACGTGGCGGCCTGCGAAGCGGCCATCGAGCATACGCTGGCGTGGGTCAACGAGCGCGAGGTGTTCGGCGCGAAACTGGGGACCTACCAGAATACCCGCTTCAAGCTGGCAGAACTGGCGACCGAGACGCGCATCGCCCGCGTATTCGTCGACCACTGCATCCGCCTGCATCTGGCCGACAAGCTGACCACCGAAGAAGCGTCGATGGCGAAATATTGGTGTAGCCAGCTTCTCCAGAAGGTCAACACCGAGTGTTTGCAGCTTTTTGGCGGGCGCGGCTATCTGGTCGAAAACCCAGTGGCGAAAGCCTACCGCGACAACCGCGTCGAGCCGATTTACGGCGGGACGAACGAGATTATGAAGGAGATTATCGCCAAGGGATTGGGGTTGTAGGACTTTTGACAACAAAAAAGGGCGCAGCACGCTGCGCCCCTACGGGAAAACGCTTGGCTATTTACGCCTCGCGGCGGCGGTACTTGGCGCGGATGGTCGGGACGAGGTATTCGTTAAACGCTTTGTCCGCGTCGTATTCCGGCTGCCAGCCCCAATCCGCCCGCGCCGCCGAGTCGTCCATATCGGCAGGCCACGAATCGACGATGTTCTGCCGCCCTGCTGACGGCTCATAGGTGATTTCAGCGCCGGGGAAGGCGGTTTTCACGCGGGCGGCCACCTGCTCAGCGCTCAGGCTGAACGAGGTCAGGTTATACACGCTGCGCGTAAGTGCCTCACGCGGCGCACGCGCCAGCTCAATCAGCGCACGGATGCCGTCGGGCATCGCCATGAACGGCATAGTCGTATCGGGGCGGACGAAGCACGCATACGGCTCGTACTTCGCGGCGGCATGTATCATCTCTGGTGCGTAGTCACTCGTCCCGCCACTGGGTACGGTTGTGGCGCTGATGAGGCCGGGGAAGCGCACGCCCCGGAAGTCTACGCCGCTGGGCGTCCGATTGGCGGCCAATTGACGGTAGTGATGGGTGTAGTAGCGCCCCAGATGTTCACAGTACAGCTTATTTACGCCGTACATCGTGATGGGGTTGAGGTGTTCGTCCTCTTTGACCGGAGCGACCGATGCCTTAACACTGAGGTCGGGCATCCCGAACACCGCCACCGACGACGGGAAAATGAACTTAACCGGCTCACCGCGAAACTGCGCTTGTTCCAGAGCCATGGTCAGCAGGTTGAGTGTGCCGCGCACATTAACGCGATGGGCCACCTCTGGGCGGAATTCGCTGTGCGTGCTGAGAAGCGCGGCGAGGTGATAAATCGCCTCGATTTCGTATTCGCTGGATAGGTTGTCCAGCAGTTCCTCGTTGAGGATGTCCCCGACAATCGACGAATCGACGTAGGGCATCATCTCTGGGTCAAGGCTGCGGAGGTCTAGGACGACGATTCCGGGGCAGTCGGGGCGCTGGCGCAGGGTATGAATCAGGCCGTGACCGACCTCCCCATTTGCGCCGGTAATCAGGACGACGCGCTGGCGGCTCATGCTCATCGTCGGTTAGTCCTCAGTCGCCGGGGTGGGCTTGTTGGCGACCAACACCGTCCATGTGCCGCTTTGGACGGACTTCCCGTTTTGGTTGATGATTTTCACGTCCATGGTGACCATCCCCCCGCCGAGGCGCGGCGAAGGCGTCATCTCCTTGATGCTTAGTTCGACATGCAGCGTGTCGCCGATGACCACCGGCAGGCTGAACTTCATCTCTAGGCCACGGAAGGCTAGAATGGTCTTTTCCATGAAACCGAGCTGATAGGCTTGCCCGACCGCGTAGCTGAGCGAGAGCATCCCGTGGGCGATGCGCTGGCCCATCATGTGGGTCTTCATGTATTCGGCGTCGAAGTGCATCGGGTTGAAGTCGCCGGTCAGCGCGCCGAACTGCACAATGTCGGTCTCGGTGATGGTGCGGGCGCGGGTGACCATCTTGCGCCCAATCTCGTAATCTTCGTAGTAAAGGCCGGTCTGCATGGAAAAAAGCCTTTCCGTTCAGGTAAAGAGTCATCCGTGATGGGCAGTGTACAAGCTGCTATAGGGCATGGGTAGTGTGGGTTGTCTGGCCTAAACGAGACTCAACATCCCCCAATACCACGCCCACCATACATAACCCAAGCCTGCCAACAAAGTCACGCTGAGTTGGGCGCTTAAGCCCCAACGCTGACGGCGATACAGGCCGGGTGACCGGACAATCACCAGCACCAAAACCGCGCAGGTCAGCCAAGCCGAAACAGGGCTAATGTTATGGACAAACGATGCCAGCGGCGCATCCAGTCGGTTTTGCGGATAAATCACCGTTACCAGCAGATAGATGAACCCCGCAATGCTGGTCAATGCAATGGCGCTGGCTAAACTCAGCGGCCAAGCCGACCGCACACGCAGTAAACCCGCGCCGAACACCACCACCAACCCGATTAACACAGTGATTTGGAAACTTGCGCCCTGAATCAGCGTCGGGATGGCGTAACGGCCACCTTCAGAGAAATCACCCGACTCTGCGGTCTCAAAACGGGTTGACTGCGACGCAGCGCCAGCGTCTTGAGCCGTTACCCAGTCCACCATCTGGTCAACGTATCCCTCGGCCATGGTGTCGCTAAAGACGAGTGATGAGCCAGTGGGCGAGACCAGCATCCCGTGGTTGGCTTCTGGATAAAACAACATCTGGGCGCTGCGGTGTCGGTTTTCCGCTAAAACCGAGGCAATCCGGTGGGCGCTGTCCATGACCGGGACGTAGCTGTCGCGCCCGCCATAGATGATAAGGCTGGGCTGGTCTACCTCCGCCCAGAGTGCCGCAAGGTCAATTTCAAACCCTAACGTGTCACGGAAACCCACATCGGGGAATTGTCCCTTAGCCGTCGCGGTCTGCAAGTCGTATGCCACGCGCCAAAAGGTTAAGTTGGTGTGGCGTAAGCGTGGGTCATAGCTCAAATCGGCGGCCAGTTGGTCTACGCGATACAGTTCTTGCTGGATGAACGGTACACCCGCGCCAGAAACTGCAATCACGCCATCAATCACATCGGGCGCTTGACCCGCCGCGACGGCAGAGACCGACGCCCCTTGGCTTAATCCCCAGACGGTAATCGTCTCGAATGAGCCTGAATCGTATAAAGCGCGAGCTATCGCTGCGGCATCACTGCCGAGGTCATATAGACCGGCTTCTAGGCTTCCCCCAGACTGGCCAGTGCCGCGCTTGTCATAGATGAAGGTTGCAATCCCACGGGTGGCGAACCAGAAAGCTTCCACTTGATAGCCTACGCGCAGGTTTGGACTAGAGCCGTGGGTGATGATGACCAGAGGCGGGGTTTCCACCCCGATGGGGCGATACAGTGTGCCGCTTAAATCGACCTCGCCAGTTTGGACGCGCAGGTCTTCTGATTGGTAAAGGATTTGGCGGATGGCTTGAGACGGAACCCCTGCGTCGGTTAAGATAAAACCCTCTGGCGTAAAGGTGAATGTTTCGCCACGGCTGGAGAGAAAAACCGCGTCACTCAGGGGGAACAAGCGGACGATATGCGTGGTGGTCGCATAGCGCAGCACACCGTTTGAAAGATATACCAGATAATTGACCCCCATCGAGACGTGTTGATAGGTGCCGGTATGGGATGTAAGCGTCGCTTCATCCAACACCGCGACAGGCTCAAGCGTGGTCGCTGTCTCGTTGACCACCACCTCTAATCCAGCGTCGGTTGATGCCAATAGCAGCGGGGTGGAGGTATCACCGACGGTTATCTCAAACCGGTTATCTTCAAGGTCTAAACGATAAATATCAGTAGGCTGATGGACAAAAACCCACCCCTCTGAGGGGTTTGCGCGCAGCACCACCGATGAGCCATCAGGTAACGGCACAATCCCGACCCATTCTGTGCTGAGTGCTTGGGTTTGTGCGGGGAATCCAAAACATAAAAAGACAAAAATAAGCCCTATCCAGCGCAAAATGATGTGTCCTTAGGGGTAATGTCTCTGAGGGTGTTTTGAGGCTGAGGTGGGGGAATCAAAAGAGTTGCCGTTAATGTAGTAGAACCCGGTGGTCTTGCGGCACCCAGTAATCACCTTAGTGCTGCTGCCTTCCGACCCTGACACGGTTCGATGCGTCCCGCCGCGCAAGGCCGAGTTCTACTATATTAACGGCAACTCCGCTAGAACAAAGTATGTTCCAACACGCCCTTTAGGTCAGGCGATTTATACTTATATTTTAACACGTCCGCGCCGTGGGTCAATACACATTCCAAGATGGTCTGCTCCCGCGTATAATCGACCAAACCCCACTCACACAGGATAGAACATCGCCCCATGACCGCACCCGACTTGCGTTCCGGCGGTATCGCCGTGTTGGACTTTGGCTCGCAGTACACCCAGCTCATCGCCCGCCGCGTGCGTGAGCTGGGCGTCTACGCTGAGGTATTCCCGTTCGACGCCCCTTTAGACACCATTCAGCGCCACGCCCCCAAGGGCTACATCCTCAGCGGTGGCCCCAACTCGATTTACGAGGACGGCGCGCCGCAGCTTCAGGCCGAAGTGTTGAACGCGGGCGCGCCCATTTTGGGCTTGTGCTACGGGATGCAGGCGCTGACCTATTCGCTGGGCGGGAAGGTGGCGGGCGCAGCGCACCGCGAATATGGCCGCGCCGACCTGACCCATCACGGCAGCAGTTTGTTTGAAGGCGTCCCCGACACCTCGACCGTCTGGATGAGTCACGGCGACCGTATCGAACAACCGCCCGCCGGTTTTACACCGCTGGCGGTCAGCACCAATTCCCCCTACGCCGCGATGGGCGACGAATCGCGTGGGCTGTACGGCGTTCAGTTTCACCCGGAAGTTATTCACACCGCCCACGGCACACAAATCCTGCGGAATTATGTATTGGGCATCTGTGGTTGTGAGCCGAAGTGGAATACTGGCGCGTTTATCGACGACACCATTGAACGCATCCGCCAGCAGGTGGGCGAGGATGGGCGCGTGCTGTTAGCCCTCAGCGGTGGCGTCGATTCGTCGGTGGCGGCAGCGCTCATCCAGCGCGCCATCGGTGAGCGGCTGATGTCGGTATTCGTCAACACCGGCATGATGCGTCTGAACGAACCGGAGCAGGTCGCGGGCGTGTTCGGCACCGGCGAGATGCACTTTACCGCGCTCAACGCCAGTGAGGAATTTCTGTCGGCGCTGGTTGGCGTGACCGACCCCGAATCCAAGCGCAAAATCATCGGCAAAACATTTATCGACATTTTCACGCGCTTTGCCTCCGAGCAGGCGGGCGCAGGCGTCCGCTTCTTGGGGCAGGGGACGATTTACCCCGATGTTATCGAAAGCGCGCACGCCAGCAAGTCGAGCAAGGTGATTAAGAGTCACCACAACGTCGGCGGCCTGCCCGCTGACCTTGCGGAAAAGTTTGCGCTGGTCGAGCCGCTGCGCGACCTCTTCAAAGACGAGGTGCGGCGCGTCGGTGAGGCGCTTGGCCTGCCGCCCACCCTGATTTGGCGCCAGCCATTCCCCGGTCCCGGCCTCGGCATTCGCTGCCCCGGCGAGATTACGTGGGAGCGCCTAGAGACCCTGCGCCAAGCCGACGCTATCTTCATTGAGGAACTGGAAAAGGCCGGTCTGATGCGCTATGACTCCGGCCAACTGACCGCACAGTGTTTTGTCGTGCTGCTGCCGGTCAAGAGTGTGGGCGTCATGGGCGACAACCGCACCTATGAGGAGGTCGCCGCGCTGCGCGCCGTCGCCACCGATGACTTTATGACAGCGGACTGGGCGCGCCTCGATTATGCGCTGCTGGCGCGGGTCAGCAACCGGATTGTGAACGAGGTGAAGGGCATCAACCGCGTGCTGTACGACATTACCAGCAAGCCGCCCGCCACCATCGAGTGGGAATAGAATGTGAAAAATCAGCGGGGCGTGCTGTATGTAGCACGCCCCGTCGATTTGCACCAATTAACACAAATAAACTTCAACCTAATGGGTAAGACAAAAGCTGCCAATAATCGAGGTGTTCAATTTGACCGCGCTGGTTAGGTTGACGCTCATAGAGGTATTGTGCACTGACTAGGTCTGCAAACAAACCTTGTGGGGTGATGTTTACGTTCTCGAAGTTGTGAATAAACTCTAAGTTAGGGAATTCCAGCCATGAGCTATCAAATTCTGTGTCCAGCCACTGGTAGACTAAATCGAAACCAATAAATCGGCCACCACTCTCTAGGGGACGCTGATAGTGATTTAGATGAGCTGCTGGATAGCCCACCCCAATCAGCCATAAACCTGCTGGGTTCAATTCCAATTCTCTCGCACAAACTTGAGCAGCCACCACCGAACTAAAAACCGTCCCGTGTGGGGTGTAAGGGCTTTGTTCACACCAGTTCACATAGCGCTCAAAATTACACAACGCTGGGTCAAATTCACAAGCGCTATCAGGACTTTGTGAAGTCCAAAACCAACTGCTGGCGAATTTATCACATATCTGAGGTGCAAGGCTTATGACATGACTGGCTAATGGTTGAGGGAGCGACCATCTGGGGTTACGCATCCCCTCGCGGATTAAGAAATATCCGGCGCAAACAAAGTTATCAGCCATTTTCATCTAAACCTTATACGGGTAAACATAGACTCAGCCCGGCGTCCTGACATATGCCATAAAGAACCAATAGCGCCGTGCTGGATAACCCGGTAAATCGACGTCGAACGGGCCGATTGCCCGTGCTGCCAATCGTGCTAGACGGATGCTCTCAGTGTCGTAGCGGCTGATGAAAAAGACGTGTCCAACATTAGGCGTGAGCTGGCGGAAATAGCGCGGCGTCAGTTCGTCGGGGCGCACCGTCCTCACGGTGGTCGCTTGGCCGGTAAAGAAGTACAGCATCGGCTCGGCCTCCGGTCCGCGCAGGCGCTGGTCGTCAATGATGTGGATTTCGGTTCCTTCCGGTAGATTTTTGGTGAAGTTGCGCGCCATAAAAACGGCCTCTTGTCCGGCGAGGCTCTCGGCGGTCTGACTGTTGAAGTCTGGCACGTGTTGGTTGAAGTAATAATCCGCCTGCGCCCATCCAATGACCATCACTATCCCCGCCAGCACAACCGCTGACCAGCGGCGTAGTCTATCACCTAACAGGGTTTGTAGGCTGACCGTCAGCCCCAGTCCAGCGAGCGCTGCCAGCGCCGGGATGATGACCATAACACGGGTAGCGGCGGTGTGGTTCGCCAACAAAACCGAGGCCAAAACCGTCACCCCTACCCAGACCAGAATTAACCCCGACCGCCGCCAGCGTGCCAGCGCCACGCCCAGCCCAATCATCAAACTGGGCAGGAGCGCAGGGTGGAGGAACGGCGCGCCTCTGCCGTAATACAGCACCCCCTCTGGCCTGCTGAGGAAGTGGAGAAGGTAATTTTCTGCCCGTTGGATGAACAACTCCGGCAGGGCAGAGATGGCCTCAATTGACCAATAACCTTCGGGAGGGCCAGCCTCTGACAGACGTGGGATAAGCGGTCGGTCGGTCGTAATCCATGTGTAGTAGACCGGCGCAGCAATAGCAGCAGCGACCACCGCAAATGCCATGAGCTGCGGCCAGACCGTCTGCCAGCGGCGCAGATTCAAGACCAACCACAGCACAACCAGCGCGGGGAACAACAGCCGTCCGACCTCGTAAAAATACTGAGTCAGACCGAGCGCCGCGCCCGCGAGGGCAAAATCGAGGCGTGAATTGTGGCGCAATCCGCGTGTGAGAAATCCCAGCGCCAGCACACCGAACAGTGGGTCAGCGATGTTGTTCAGCCCGACGCGGCTCAGTTGCAGATGGACGGGTAGGGTCGTCAACAGCACGGCGGCAGCGGCAGCGGTGCGCCGATCGAACAAGTGGCGTGCCAACAGGTAGAGTGCCGGGACAGTCAATGCGCCGAAAAAGGCGCTGGGCAAGCGCAGCCCTTCAAAGGTCTGTCCCAGAACGCCGACGGTTTGGTTTTGCAGGTAAGGGAAAATGTAGGTAAAGGACGCGACGCTGCTGAACGGGCGTAGGATTTTGACTCGCTCGTCAAGCCAGAAATCATCGACAGCGGTGCTGAAGTTCAGCTCATCGACGAATGATTGGATTGCCGCAAGGTTGTGCGCTCGCAGTACCAGCGCGCCGACCGTCAGCGCCGCGACGAACGCACACTCACGCCAATGGCGCGCCAGCCAGTCGGTTTGCCAGCGTGCGCCGCCGACCCCAACCGTCATGAGGATGATGCCGACCACCCACAGTACGAACTGCGTGTTATAAGTGACATGGGTTAGCGCGGGGATGTGAAATTCGTTGGCGTTGACCTCGGCGACGAACGCCAAGAAGCCCAGCCCAATCAGCGCGCTTAGGATATGCCAGCGGGTGAGGTTGGGTTCGGGTTGAGGGGCGTAAACGGGTGTCGGAGTGGGGAATGGCGCTGCGAAATACTGCGAGGCAAAGGCGGCAGCAATCGTCAAGCCCATGAAGGCTAGTCCACTGGCGTTGGCCGAGTTCTCATCGCCCTGCATGAAATAACTTGTGCTGATGATGGCAAATATGACCGCCGTCAGCATGAGCGTAAAAGAGAGATAGGGGCGCAGCTTCACCGGGCAGGCTCCAAGTGGTCGAGAATGAGCTTGCCTAGTCTAACATATCGGCGTTAAGGTGGTGTTGTCGCCCGCTGCTCTGCGAGCGCCTCATCTGCTTCGACGATGCTGTCATAACACTCAAACACGTTGAGGTTTAAAAATAGGTGAGGTTCTGGGCGTATCAGGCAGTAGACATACTGGCCCTGCGCGGCGGCTCGCTGCGTGAGCTCTGCGTAAGGCAACACCTCTCCGTAGTAGTGAGCGGTCTGTATGACAATGCTTATCCGCGAAAGCGCCCATATCAGAAAAGCAATAACCACGAGCGATAAGACAACCGCTGTCACGGAAAAATTACGTCTCGCTGACGGCATCCTATCGCCCCTGTTTCTATCTTGAAAGCCGCTACACAATCCGCCCGTCAACCAGTGTCAGCACGCGGTCCATCTGCGCGGCGAGGTCGGGGTCATGTGTGACCAACAGGACGGTTGTGCCTTCCTTGTCGCGGATGTCTCGCAGCGTCTCCAGCACCAGCTTGCCGGACTCAGTATCGAGGTTGCCGGTCGGCTCGTCGGCCAAGAGCAGCGGCGGGTTGTTTGCCAGCGCCCGCGCAATCGCCACGCGCTGCTGCTGCCCGCCGGACAATTCCGACGGACGGTGGTGCAGCCGGTCGCCCAAGCCCAACTGCTGAAGCAGAAGCTTCGCACGCTCGGCAGGCTTAAAGCGGCGCTTGCGGGCGAACTGGATGGGCAGCATCACATTTTCCAGCGCCGTCAGCGTGGGAATCAGGTTGAAGAACTGGAAAATGAAGCCGATATTCTCGTTGCGGATGTCGGTCAGGCGCGCCTCGCCCATGCGCGTTACGTCCACACCGTTGATTTCGATGCGCCCGCTGGTGGGCGAGTCAAGACCGCCGAGGATGCCTAGCAGCGTACTTTTACCGCTGCCCGACGGCCCGACCAGCCCGACCATCTCGCCCGCCATAATGCTTAG
>JALONW010000226.1 GCA_025454725.1 Anaerolineae bacterium | reverse complement strand
GCGCTGCGCTCCATCGAGCCGCTGATTATGGCGCTCATCTTCGTGGTGTGGGTGGGCATCGGGCCGTTTGCCGGTGTCTTGGCTCTGACGCTGCACTCCATTGCCTCGCTGGGCAAGTTGTACAGCGAACAGATTGAGACCATCGACCATGGCCCCATCGAGGCGCTGCAATCGACCGGCGCGAACCACCTGCAAACCATCATCTACGCCGTCGTCCCACAGATATGTACCGCTGGGACATCAACGTCCGCATGTCCACCATCATCGGCTTCGTCGGCGGCGGTGGTATCGGTCTGCTGCTGAACCAGTACATCAACCTGCTGCGCTACAGCGACGCCGGTGTGGCAGTCTTGGCGATTGCGATTGTGGTGTCCATCCTCGACTACGCCAGCGCCAGCATCCGCGAGCGCATTTTGTAGTAAATGTAGGGACAGGGCATGCTCTGTCCGCTGATGTTAATCTGAGGGGGTGAGGCGAACAGCCTTACCCCCTTATTGATTCTGACAGGGTAGGGCAGGCAACAATCGTTCCACCTCATCACTTCTCTCTAATACCGCAGCGAGAGGCAAGTCAGGCCGCCGTCCATCTTTTCGATTTCGGCCATTGGCAGGGCGTGGACCTCGTTATGATGCTCGGCGGCCAGCGCCGCGAGAGTCGGGAAGCCGTCCGCGATGAGAATGTGTTGGTTGATGGGCAGGACGCTGGCGGCGTAGCCTTCCTCAGGCGGCAGGGTGACGACCTCCATACCGAGGATGTCGGTTTCCAGCTTCATGTGTGGGTCGTGGACGAGCAGGCCGGGCGCAAGCTCGGTCAGGCCGGTCTTGAGGTGAAGCACGCCAGTGAACGGGATGAAATCGACGCGAATATCGCCGAGGCGCTCTTGGATGGCGCGCTTGAGCTGTTCCGCGCCGACGCGGTTGGTGCGGCGGCTCAGGCCAATCAACACGCGGTCTTTGCAGAATAGCACGTCGCCTCCCTCGATGGTGGCGTCGCCCTCGGCGTAGACGCGGCGGAAGCCGGCCAGCGCGGGAGCCATGAGTTGCTCCTCGCCCCGGCGGGAAGGGGTGGCCGGTCGGCAGATGAAGGCGGTGTCGTTGAACAAGACAGCGGCGTCCTCGACGAAATGGGCGTCCGGGTAAGACTCATCGGCTTCTAGCTCGGTGACTTCCAGCCCGGCGGTGCGCAGTGCCGCGACATACGAGTCGAAGGCAGCGAGGGTGGCCTCGTAGGACGGGACGCCAAGGTAGGCGCGGTTGGTCAGCCCTTTGGCAAAGCTGGCAGCGGGGCGGCGCACAATCGCGCGGATGAACGGTGGCAGCAAGCCGTTGAAGGCGGCGGGGCGGTCGGTCGGGACGGGTGGGGTGGTCATCCGGTCTCCTTTAAGTTTGTGAAACTGACTGCAACAATAAAAAACAGGCAAGGCCACGGTAATCCCGGCCTTGCCTGCGTCTTTTTGACCATCGTCTGGCCGTGCGACCACCTGCGCGGGTTAGCGCTTGGTGTAGGTCGGGGCCTTACGGGCACGCTTGAGACCCGGCTTCTTACGTTCCTTCTCGCGGGCATCGCGGGTCAGGAGCTTGGCAGGCTTGAGCTGGACGCGGTATTCCGCATCGACCTCAAGCAGGGCGCGGGCGATACCGAGGCGCACCGCGTCGCGCTGGCCGGTGACACCACCGCCGTTGACGTGGACGCTGATGTCGTAGCTGCCTTCTTGGCCGACCACGGTCAGCGGCTGGAGCATAATTTCATAGTCCCCGGCGCGGGGAGCGTACTCACGGGCTTCCTTGTCGTTAATGACAAAGTTGCCGCTGCCGCCGGGATAGATACGAACGCGGGCGCTGGAGGCCTTACGGCGGCCAATACCCTCAAAATACTGTGAAGCCATTGTGGATGATCCCCCTACTTCAGTTCTTTGGGCTGCTGTGCCTCATGCGGGTGAGCGGGACCCGCATAGGTCTTCAGCTTCTTAAACATGGCGCGCCCAAGGCGGCCATCGGGGAGCATCCCCTTGACAGCGGTCTCCAACGCACGCACCGGGCGACGACCCATCAACACCTTCAGGCGTTCGCCCTTGATGCCGCCGAGGTAGCCAGTGTGGCGGTAGTAGATTTTCTTGTTGAGGCGGTCGCCGGTCACCACAATCTTATCGACGTTGACGACGACTACATAGTCGCCGGTGTCGAGGTTCGGGGTGTAAACGGGCTTGTGTTTACCGCGCAGGATGGTGGCAATCTTGGTCGCGAGGCGGCCCAACGTTTGCCCTTCCGCATCGACGACCCACCACTCACGATTGATGTCTTTAGGGGTGGTTACGAACGTCTTGACTCTCATCATTAGTGTTTCCTCCGGTGGGCCGTCTTGGTCGAGCCACACCTCGCACTGCTTGGAATGCTTGATATTCTAGTCACGATAGCGCACAGCCTCAAGGATCAGTCCTTGCGGCGGCGCGGCGCGCTTGGCTTGGCTGAGGTCAGCGGCGCGGAAGCGCGCCTCGAACTCGGCGGGGGTCAACCGGCCTAAACCGGCTTCGACCATCATCCCGACCATCCGGCGAACCTGATGGTGTAGGAATGCGGTTGCTTCCACAACGTACTCGTACCGTTCACCCCACGGGTCAGGCTGCTGCGCCCAGACCGAGGTGAACACCTCACGCACCGTGTTGTCACCCTGCGGGGGCTGCCCGAAGGTGGCGAAATCGTGCGTGCCGACCAATATGGCGGCGGCGGCCTGCATTACCGCGAGGTCAAGCGGGTGGGCGACCCACCACACCAGCCCGGCGCGCAGTGGGTCAGCGACCGGGGCGCACAGGACGGTGTAGCGGTACCGCCTGCTGGCGGCGTCGAAGCGGGGGTGGAAGCCCGGCGCTTCAACGGCGTCGCGTATCCGGATGTCCGGCGGCAGGTGGGCGTTGAGGGCTTTAACGAGCGTGTCTGGGCTGTGTGACCAGCTTACAAGGTCGAAGCTGATGACCTGCCCGGTGGCATGGACGCCGGTATCAGTGCGTCCGGCGGCCACGACGGTGACGGTCTGGCCGGTCATGGCCTTCAGGGTGTCCTCCACCGCCTTCTGGACGGTGGGTGACTCCCCTGCTTGGCGCTGGAACCCCCAGTACGCGCTGCCGTTATAGGCCAGCGTGGCGCGGTAGCGCATGGGGGTATCCCCTTAGCGCTTGGTGGGGCTGACGGTGGTATCCACCAGCTCCAGCAGCACCATTTCGGCGTTGTCGCCGTGGCGCGGGCCGAGCTTGTAGATGCGGGTGTAGCCGCCCGCCCGTGCCTCGTAACGCGGCGCGAGGACATCGAACAGCTTCTGTACGATGACGCGGTCGTTGCCGAGGCGGCTGGCGGCGATACGGCGGGCGTGGACGCCTGCCTCCGGCTTGTTGGTGACCTTGGCCTTGTCAATGCCGCGCTTGGCGACAGTGATGAGGCGCTCGACGTTGCTCCGCACAAACTGAGCCTTCGCCAGCGTGGTCTCGATGCGTTCCTTCTCCAGCAGCGCACGGGTCAGGTTGAGGCGGAGCGCCTTCCGGTGGCCGGTGTCGCGGCTGAGTTTCTTCCCAGCGACTTGGTGTCTCATGGTCGTCCTCTTTGGTCAGCCGCTACTCTGCGCCGCCGCTGTCATCTTGCGGCTTGGGCAGGTAGGACTTCTCTTGCAGTTTCTCAATCAGTTCATCCAGCGATTTCTCGCCGAAGTTGCGGATGGCAAGCATGGCATCCTGCCCCCGGTCCAGCATCTCAAGCACATCACCGATGGTGGTGATGCCGGTGCGCTTGAGCGAGTTGAACACGCGCACACTCAGGTCAAGCTCTTCAATCAGCTTATCGTGAAGCTGCGAGCGCTTGCCGTTGGTGGCGCGGGTGTCGGGTTCGTCGATGATGTCCATGCCCCAGTCGGACGGCATGTCGGGGTTCATCCCGCTGACGACCGACAGGTGACGCATCAAGATTTGGGCGGCCTGCGCCAGCGCGTCCTGCGGGCGCACCGTGCCATCGGTCCAAATTTCCAACACCAGCTTATCGTAGTTGGTGAGGTTGTTGACGCGGGCAGGTTCGATCTCGAACTTGACGCGCTTGACGGGGCTGAAGATCGCATCGACCGGCAGCTCACCGATGGGCAGACGGCCACGCTCGTCGGCAGGGCTGAAGCCGCGCCCAGCACGTACCTCGAACTCCATCTCAAGGTGGGCGTTGGCGCTGTCCACCGTGAAGAGATAGAGGTCGCTGTTGATGATCTGCACCTCTGGTGGGCAGCGGATGTCGGCAGCCGTCACCGTGCCTTCGCCCCGGTGTTCGAGGCGCAGGCGGGCGCTTTCGCCGTCCAACTTGACGCGCATCTGCTTAACCTGCAAGATGAGCTGGGTCATGTCCTCGCGCACATCGGGGATGGCCGAGAACTCGTGGTGTACATCGCTGACGCGGATGCTGGTAACGGCTGCGCCCTGCAACGACGACAGCAGCACGCGGCGCAGGGCGTTGCCCAGCGTCAGGCCGAAACCCTTTTCCAGCGGGCTGATGGTGAACTTCCCGTAGTTGCGCGTGGCAGCGTCCGACTCGACCTTGTGCGGCAGCACCATTTGGGTCAGGTTCATATCCCCGAAGTCCTCCCTAAGCTACAGAACGTGTTGGGACTTCCCAAACGTACAGGCGAACGGCGTCGTTAGACACGGCGCTTCTTCGGCGGGCGCACCCCGTTGTGCGGGACAGGCGTCTCGTCGGTGATGGAACGCACCTTAAGGGTGCTGGCTTGGATGGCGCGGATGGCGCTCTCACGGCCCGGACCCGGACCCTTGACGAACACATCCACTTCCTTCATGCCGTGGCCGGCGGCGGCATCGGAGGCCGACTGCGCCGCGAGGCGGGCAGCATACGGCGTACTCTTGCGACTGCCGGTGAAGCCCGACGTACCGGCGCTGGCCCAAGCAACGACGTTGCCGGACTGGTCGGTCATCGAGACGATGGTGTTGTTGAATGTTGCGTAGATGTGCGCTTGACCGTAAGGGATATTCTTGACGACCTTCTTGGCCGCCTTACGGCTGGTTGCACCCTGCTTACCGCGTG
This sequence comes from Anaerolineae bacterium, assembly GCA_025454725.1. Taxonomy (GTDB): domain Bacteria; phylum Chloroflexota; class Anaerolineae; order Aggregatilineales; family Phototrophicaceae; genus Flexicrinis. The sequence continues at coordinate 1,752 of JALONW010000226.1, read as the reverse complement.
CCATGGAACCTCCTAAATGGTGGTTACGCCATAATGCGCCCTACAAACGGCACGGGCAGGGCGCATCGTGATATGACGGCTATAGGATGGTTGGGAACGCACGGATGGATAAAAACCCGCCAGCGCCACAACCAAAATGGGCTGGTGGGTTACTTCTTCGACGCGCCGCGCTTACGGCCACGACCCGGAACGGTCTTCTTGACGCCCCGGCGTGTACGCGCATTGGTGCGGGTACGCTGGCCGCGAACGGGCAGCAGGCGCTTGTGGCGCATGCCCCGGTACGAGCCAATCTCTTGCAGGCGCTTGATTGCCCCCAGCACCGAACGGCGCAGGTCGCCCTCGATGGTGTAGTTACCAATCTGGGAGCGGAGTTCAGCCTGCTGCTGCTCGGTCAGGTCCTTCACCCGGATATTGGGGTCGATACCAGTTGCGGCGAGGATGTCCTCGCTGGTCTTCTTCCCAATGCCCAAGATGTAGGTCAGCCCGATTACGACCCGCTTATCACGCGGGAGGTCAACACCTTCTACACGCATAGTCTATCCTTACCCTTGCCGCTGCTTGTGCTTCGGGTTCTTGCAGATGATCATGACGTTGCCGTGCCGCTTGATGATGCGGCAGTGAGGGCAACGCACCTTGATTGACGTGGAAACCTTCATTGGCTGCCTATCCCCAAAGTAAGCCCATCTATGACAGGCCGGGTAGTATAGCAGGCTGTCACATGGGCTGTCTACTGAAAGTGTACACCGCGACATCACGTCGGGGTGCTTTGAAATGCGTTAACAGCGCATTATACTGGTGACATCCCTGTTTTTCTAGACCGACTTGCTTTAAGGATTATTTCTCTATGCTGTCTGTGGTGCGTGCCTGTGCCATCATCGGCCTCGACGGTGAGCTTGTGTTGGTCGAGACCGATTTTAACCCGCGAGCGCAGCTCCCCACTTTCACCGTGGTTGGCCTGCCCGATTCGGCGGTGAAAGAGAGCCGTGAACGGGTGCGCGCCGCCATCAAGAACAGCGGTCTCCAGTTCCCCAATAAGGGATACACGGTTAACCTCTCCCCCGCCGACTTACAGAAACACGGCCCCGTCTATGACCTTGCGATGGCGGTGGGTGTGCTGGCGGCCACCGACCAGATTCCGCTTAAAGCGGTCGAGGGCGCGATGTTCCTTGGTGAGCTATCGCTGGATGGCAGCGTCCGCCATGCGCGGGGCGTGCTAGCGGCCGCGTACACCGCGCTTCAGGCCGGTTTAGACACGCTTTACTGCGCGGTTGAAGATGCGCCGCAGGGCGCGCTGATTGAGGGGCTGCGTGTCGTCCCAGTACCGTCGCTGGCGGTGCTGGTCGAACACCTCTACCAGCTTAGGCCGCTGACCCCGTTCACCCACGCGCAGGCTGTTGAATCTGTCAGCGGCGGCGTGCCGGACGGCGTGGTCGATTTTGCTGACATCAAGGGACAGGAGCAGGTCAAGCGGGCGCTGGAAATCGCGGCGGCGGGCAACCACAATATTTTAATGAGCGGTAGCCCCGGCGTCGGTAAAACCTTATTGGCGCGGGCGGTTCCGGGCATCCTGCCGCCGCTCGACCTCGACGAGGCACTGGAAGTCACGCGCATTTACTCGGTGGCCGATATGCTCAACCCCGATCAGCCGCTGATGCGCCACCGCCCGTTCCGCGCACCGCACCACACCACCAGCCAAGCTGGGTTAATCGGCGGCGGCTCGACCCCTAAACCGGGCGAGGTGACACTCGCGCA
>JALONW010000225.1 GCA_025454725.1 Anaerolineae bacterium | reverse complement strand
GGGTGTGGTTGGGTTGGTGACGCCGTGGAACTTTCCGGTGGCCGTCCCCAGTTGGAAGATGCTCCCGGCGCTGATTGCCGGTAACACTGTGGTCTGGAAGCCGAGCGAGGAGACCCCGGCTGTCAGCTCGGCGTTCGTCGATGCGTTCGCGGCGGCAGGTATTCCGGCGGGTGTGCTGAATCTCGTGAACGGGTTTGGCGATGCGGGCGCGGTGCTGACCGAACACCCCGATGTGCGGATTATCAGCTTTACTGGCTCGACGACGACTGGCTTGTCGGTCTATAGCAAAGCGGCGGCGCTGGGCAAGAAGGTCACGCTCGAGATGGGCGGTAAGAACGCCATCATCGTACTGGACGATGCCAACCTTGAGCTGGCAGTTGAGGCTATTACATGGAGCGCTTACGGCACGACCGGTCAGCGCTGCACGGCTACCAGTCGTCTGATTGTCGAGAAGGGCATCCGCGCCCAATTGTCTGAGGCGCTGATTGAGAAGGCCAAGACGCTGAAGGTCGGTTACGGTATCACTGAGGACATTCAGGTCGGGCCGTTGGTCAACCAAAAGGCACTCGAAAAGGTCAGCGGTTATATCGACGTGGCGAAGGCCGACGGCGCGCAGCTCTTGATTGGCGGCGGGCGTGATACTGAAGCTGGCGCAGGGTATTTCTTCCAGCCGACGCTGTATGGTGGTGTCACTGCCAACATGCGGATTGCACAGGAAGAAATTTTCGGCCCCGTGCTGTCGATGATTGAAGTCGGTTCGATGGAAGAGGCGATTGAGGTCAACAACAATACCGCTTACGGCCTGTCGAGCAGCATTTTTACCGAAAATGTGAATAAAGCATTCCGCGCCGTCCGTGACCTGACGACCGGTATTGTCTACATCAACCACGGGACGACCGGCGCAGAGATTCAGTTCCCGTTCGGCGGTACACGCGGGACGGGCAACGGGATGCGCGAGGCGGGCGGTGCCGCGCTGGACAGCTTCACCGAATGGAAGTCGGTTTACGTCGATTTCAGCGGTCGTTTGCAGCGGGCGCAAATCGACACCGACGCGATTCTCGGTTAGAATACCGGCCATGTTGACGTGGGATGCGTCATATGAGATGGCGCTGGCGCTGCGCGACGCACATCCTAACGTTGACCTCGAACAGGTCAGCACCGGGATGCTCTACGAATGGGTAATTGCGCTGCCGGACTTCGCAGATGATCCGGCGCTCGTGAACGAGGCGATGTTGGTAGCCATCTTGCAGGAGTGGTATGAGGAGACGGATGGGGTATGAGCAGTAAAGAACTCGACCTGAGACAAATGCACGACACTGAATTTCCCCTCCCGATGGAGATGCAGGGGAACGTAGCGATTACCAGCCTGAGCAAGATTTACAACTGGAGCCGCCGCTCGTCGATGTGGCCGATGTTGTTCGGGTTGGCCTGCTGCGCCATCGAGATGATTGGTACGGCGTCGAGCCGGTTTGACTTCAGCCGGTTCGGGATGGAGGTCATGCGTGCGACCCCCCGCCAGTCCGATCTGATGATTGTCAGCGGCACGGTGACGAAGAAAATGATTGTCCCGATTGTCCGCCTGTACAACCAGATGCCAGAGCCGAAGTATGTGATGGCGATGGGCGCGTGCGCCAGCGGCGGCGGCCCGTTCAAGGAAGGCTATAACGTCGTCAGCGGCATCGATAAGTACCTGCCGGTTGATGTGTATGTGCCGGGTTGCCCTCCGACCCCGCAGGCGCTTCTGTACGGGTTGATTGCGCTCCAGAAGAAGATTGACGGCCAATCGCTGGCGAACCTCGACGATGTGCCGTGGTACGGCGTGGGACCCAGTGAGCCGACCCCCATCCCCATCTTGGGACCGGACATCATTGACCCACGCCAGATGGACCTTATCCGTCGGCAGGCCGAGCTTGCGGCAGCGGGGATGCCGGTAGGTGTTCGTGAACTGCCGCCGGTGATTAAGACGGTGAAGGCCATCCCGTCGAAGGCGGCCAAGGCTGCTGTGGCAGAGGTCATCGACGAGGGCGAAGCCCAACGTCGTGAGGAGATTATGCGCCGCCGTCAGGCGGTGTTGGCGCGCAAACGCGCCCGTGACGCGGCCAAGGGCGCTTAGTTTCTAAGGGGTGAGATGTTATGGTTGATTACGAAGTGCAAGCCCCGCCGACGACTGGCAGCGCCCAAGACGCGGCTGCATATCTGAAGGCGAAGTTCCCCGGCGCGGTCAGCGACGATACTCGTCCGGGCTTCCAAGGGGTGATTGTCGAGGCTGGCAAGCTGACTGAGGTGGCGCAGGCCATCCGCGATGAGCTGGGCTACAACTATTTGTCGAGTGCGACGGCGGTGGACTATCACGGCGCGGGCGACCATATGGAGATGGTGTATCACGCTTACCGCATCAGCGGGGGCGGGGCGCTCAATTTTAAGGTTCAGACCGACCGCGAAAAGCCGGTTATCCCGTCGCTTGTGAGCTTGTACCCCGGCGCGGACTTCCAAGAGCGCGAGGCCTACGACCTGTACGGCATCCACTTCAGCGGACATCCCAATCTGAAGCGCATTTTGATGTGGGAGGGCTTTGAAGGCCACCCGATGCGCAAGGACTGGAAAGAAGCTTACTACGAAGGTGAGGCCAAACCATTCGACAGCCGTTGGCCGTCGGGTTGGGTTCACCGTGCGGAAGAGAAGAATATCTACGGCTCGAACGTGCGGTACCCGGCAGATTTCGACCTGTCCAAACTGGCGGACCGTTCGGATGAAGCAGTTTACAGCTCGGCCAGCATCGGCGTCGATTATCAGCGTATGACCGACCCCGATGACATCCGCACCGACCAACTGGTTGTCAACATGGGGCCGCACCACCCGTCTACGCACGGCGTGTTCCGCATGGTCCTCAAGCTGGACGGTGAGACGATTACCGGGCTTGAGCCGGTGATGGGCTACCTGCACCGCAACCACGAGAAGATTGGTGAGCGCAACACCTACCTGCACAATATCCCATTCACCGACCGGCTGGACTACATCAGCTCGATGGGGAACAACTTTGGGTATGTGATGGCAGTCGAGCAGCTCATGGCGCTGGGCGCACGCTACACCGCGCCGACCTATCGTTCTGAGGTCATCCGCGTTTTGATGGCGGAATTGACGCGCATCGTCAACCACCTGTGGTCGATTGGCTTTTTCCTGAACGACATTGGCGCGTTCTTCACGCCGATGCTGTACGCCAATGCCGAGCGCGAGAAAATCCTCGACTTCTTCGAGGCAACGGCAGGCAGCCGGTTGATGTGCAATTACATGCGCTTCGGCGGCGTGTTCAAGGACCTGCCAGAGCGCATCCGCAGCACTGCTAACCTGATGAATGACAAGATTCGTGACTACAACACGATGGAATTCTTGTCGGACATGATTAACGAGCGTCTGCCGCGCTTCCTTGAGGAATATGACCGCTATCTGACGGGCAACGAAATTCTCTTGGAACGCACAGTGGGGCAGGGCGTGCTTTCGGCACAAGACGCAATTGCGATGAGCTGCGCGGGGCCGCTGCTGCGCGGAAGCGGTGTGGCGTATGACGTGCGCCGCGCCGACCCGTACAGCATCTACCCTGAGCTGGATTTCGACATCCCGGTTGGCAAGCAAGGTGACTTGTTCGACCGCTACAAGGTACGTATGGACGAGATGCACGAGTCGCTGCGCATCCTGCGCCAACTACTGCCCCGCCTTGAGCAGACCAAGGGCGAAGACATCATGGTCGGGACGAAGGCGTACAGCCCGCGCATCCCGCAGGGCGAGGCCTACGGCCGCGTCGAGAACCCGAAGGGTGAGCTTGGCTTCTACGTCGTGTCGTGGGGCGATGCCAAGGGGACGCAGAACCCGTGGCGTTATCACGTCCGCGCCCCAAGCTTCATCAACCTGACCGCGCTTGGCCCGATGTCGGTCGGTCAGAAGGTCGCTGACGTGGTAGCGATTTTGGGCAGTATCGACATCGTGTTGGGTGAGACGGACCGCTAAAGGCCAGAAGGAGCAACCACCCATGTATGGTTTGGGGATTCTGAAGGGGCTGGGCGTTACCATCCGCCACTTCATCGACACCTATAAGAACGACGTGTTCTATGGGTTTAACAAGGGCAAGCCCGCCGAAGAATTTGGCGTGCGTCAGGGGACGAAATCGGAGGGTATCTATACCGTTCAGTACCCTGATGAGAAAGTGGCTGTGCCGGAGCGTTTCCGCTTCACGCCGTTCTTGGTGGTCAACGACGCCGACCATCCCGACGCACCGGGTGAGGATTGGTGTACGAGCTGTGGTATCTGCTCGAAGGTCTGCCCGCCGCAGTGCATTTGGATTGTGCGCGGGACCGACCCGGCTACTGGGCGTCCTGTCCCCCAGCCGGAGGCATTCTTCATCGACATCGACATCTGCATGAACTGCGGCTTTTGCGCCGAGTTCTGCCCGTTCGATGCCATCAAGATGGACCACGATTACGAGATGTCAAACTACGACCGTACCTCGGTCAATATCCACGACAAGGAACGCCTGTCGAAGCCGTTCAGCTACTACCGCAGCATTGCCCCGACCACTGCGGAGGAAGAGGCTGACGCACGCGGCGGGTGGGAACATACCGACGTCATCAAGGAAAAGAAGAAGGCCGAAGCTGCTGCTGCGAAGGCTGCCGCTGCCGCCGCACCTAAGCCTGCTGCTGTCCCTGTGGCCGAAGCGACTGCTGACGCCGCCCCGGTCGCTGAAGCCGTGACTGCTCCTGCGCCGGAGGCCAGCGCTGATGACGAAGAGCAGAAGAAGGCCGAGCGCCTCGCCAAGCGTGAAGCGGCTCTGGCGCGTAAGAAGGCCAAGGGCGAGTAACGCCTGAGCTTGTCCATGACCGATAAAACGGCCTGAGAGGGAAACCTTTTAGGCCGTTTTTTGATGGGGAGAGGGAATTATGAAAATTTTGATGGTGGCGTATGGCTCACGGGGAGATGTTCAGCCGTCGCTGGCACTGGCGCTGGGTTTAACGCAGGCGGGTCATGCTGTAACCCTGATGGCCGGTGAAAATTTTGAGACGTGGGTCACGTCCTATGGGTTTGGGTTTATCCCAGCGCCGGATACCGAGCAGATTATGGCGTCGGAGATGGGCAAGACGTGGACTTCAGCGCGTCCGAATTCACCACAGGAGCTGCAAGCGATGGGGCGGGTGTTTGACCGCTACGGCCTGCACATGTTTGGTCTGATTGGCGACAGCATCGGCCAGTTTGACCTCGTTTTGAGTGGGTTTGCGTCACTGGCGTTCGTGCAGACGGCTGCGGAGCGCTACGGCGTCCCGCAGATTAACATTCAGCTTCAGCCCTATAGGCCGACCGCGCTGGGCGCGACCTCGTTGGTGCGGGTGACGGAAGGGACATTATTTGCCAACCGCTGGATGGGTTATCTCGCCCAACGGTTGATTTGGGGGCTGCAAGCCAAGCCGATTAACCAGATTCGGGCGCAGTTGGGTCTAAAAGCGCATACTGCCGGGAGCTACTTGCGAGCGGTGAATGCGATTCCCACAGTAAACGGGTTTAGCGCACATGTCGCGCCGAGGCCTGACGATTGGCCGGATTATGTGCATACGGTGGGGTACTGGTTTCAGGATGAGTCAGCGGGTTGGATGCCGCCCGTCCATCTGGTCGAATTTTTGGAACTGGGCGCGCCGCCGGTCTATGTGGGGTTTGGCAGTATGACCAGCCGCGACCCGCAGGGGATGTTCCGCATGGTGTCAGAGGCAGTGGCTGAGGCTGGTCAGCGGGCGGTGGTGATGACCGGGTGGAGCGGGTTAAATGTTGAGGATGTGCCGCCACACCTGTGCCTGATTGACAATGCGCCGCATGATTGGCTGTTCCAGCGGGTGGGAGCGGTCGTTCATCACGGCGGGGCGGGGACGACCGCTGCTGGTCTGCGCTGGGGAAAACCGACCTTCATCATCCCGCACCTCGGCGACCAAGTGTATTGGGGGCGGCGGGTGCGGGATTTGGGCGTTGGGCCGAAAGCTGTGAATCGAATCGACCTCAAACAGACAGATTTGACCCAAGCAGTGCGCCGTCTGACGAGTGACCTTGAAATGGCGCAGCGGGCGGCGGTGTTGGGTGAGGCCATCCGTTCTGAGGACGGCGTTTCTACGGGTGTGGCCGCGATTGAGCGTGAAGCGCGTCGTTTAGGGGTGGGGTAGAAGCCCTATCCGCCGTAGCTCCAGCCGATGTCAGTCAGGGTGAGGATGTCCTCGACTTTGCTGACGCGGTTGACTTTCGCGCCGACCACCTCGGCCACCACAATGGCGTGGTCACCACCCGCATTGACCACCTGTTTCACGCGGCATTCCAGCGTGGCGGCGGCCTCATCAAGCAGCGGGACGCCGGTCAAGGGGCCGTCGGTGTAGTTCATGCTCTGCGGCTTGTCCGGGTTCTTAGCGCGGCTTTTGGTGAACTGTTTAATCACATCGGCGTCGGCTTTGCGGAAGATGTTGACGCCGAACACCTGAGAGGCATTAACGAGGCTGAACGTGTACGAGTCGGATTGTAGGCCGAGAACGACGAGGCGTGGCTCAAACGAAACTTGCGTGAACCAGTTGGCGACCATGACATTG
>JALONW010000224.1 GCA_025454725.1 Anaerolineae bacterium | reverse complement strand
CCCGACCTGTTGAGCCGTGTGCGTCAGCCCGCCGACCGCGCCGGTTTAGCCGACTGGTTGGCCGAGTCGTCGCGCACCGCCGCGCACCGCATTATTTCGGTCGAGACGCTGGCTTACGGCGGCCTGATTCCCTCACGCACCAGCGCCGACTCCCCTGCTGAGATGCTGGGCTGGCTGGTGCGGCTGGAGTCGCTCCCGCCGCTGCCGACCACCGCCTTTAATGTCATCACGCGCATCCCCGACGCCGATGACGCGGTCGAAGAACCAGATTACTGGGGACAGTACGGTCGACGCTTACACCGTTATTCCCAGCTCATGCACCGCCTGCAAGCCGGTCAGGACGTAGGCGCTGGCCTTGACGCGCTACGCGCCCAGCTCCCCGGCGAGGTCATCCATGACTTCACCACCCGCCGCTTACGCAATCACATGGTCAACCTCAACCTGTTGCAGATGGCCGCGCACGGCGCATTCGAGCTGCTGGTCTTGAGTTCCGACGACACCAGCGAATTTGGCATGGGCACTCAGGAAAAGACATGGCTGCGGACGTGGGGCGACCGGCTCGGCTTAACCGCCGACCGCCTGCTGATGTACCCCGGAGCGGATGAGGTCGGCTGTGTGCTGCTGATGCGCGCCGTGCTGCGCGGCCAGCCCGCCCCACGCTTCTACATCCATTACGCCATCGACGCGGACCGAGCGCGCATCGCACCGTATGAGGACAGTCCGGTCGCCATCACCGTTGAGCGCCAGATTCGGGCGCTGGGCGGCGTGCTGGCCGCCTCGCCCGATGTGGCCGATTTCGTCGTCGCGGTCAACCCACCGTCGGCCATTGGGCAGGAATACGACGCCGACCACGAATATTTCGCCGCTGAACATGCCCGCCGCGCGCCAGCGATCGCCGCTTTTGCCGACCAGATCGGCGCGTGGGTGCGCGAGGGTCAACGCGTCATCGTGTGTGATGTGGCCTATCCCAACGGCAGCGACCCCGATCTGATCGACGCGCTGCTGTCGGGCATTGACCTGCGCCGCTTGGCATCGTATGGCGCATGGAACACCGCCGGGAACACTATCGGGGTGGCGCTGGCGCATGGTGTCGCCTCATCAATGGCTGAAACGCCGTCGGCGCAGGAAGCGCACCAGAAATTTCTGCTCCACCGCTTCATCGAGGATTGGGGCTATCAGCACCTCGTCCGCCAGAGCGTCCGCGACGGGCTGGAACGCGAGACCGGCAGGCGTGATACCACCCTAGACAACCAAGCCGCGACCGTCCAGCGCATCCATGAAAACCTGAGCTCGCTGCTGCCCAAACTCGGCGAGTTGGCCGACGGCTGGACGCTGAAAAACGTCTCGCTGCCGTGGAACCGCACCTTCGAGGTCGATTTCGATGTGGAGCGCGCCGATGGTCACCCGTGACTTGCACACCGACATCGCCATTATCGGCGGGAGCTTGGGTGGCTGCGCGGCGGCAGGCATCCCGACCGACCTATCGGTCATCATCACCGAGGAGGTGGCGTGGCTGGGTGGTCAACTGACTTCGCAGGGCGTTTCTGCGCCGGATGAACACCGCCATATCGAGTCGTTTGGCGCGCCCGCTCGCTACCTCGCGCTGCGCCAGCGCATCCGCCAAACCTACATTGACCGCGAGGGCGCGCCAGCGATTATGGTCGAGGGCGTCTTAGGTGCGGACCTACCGCTCAACCCCGGCAACGGTTGGGTCAGCCGACTGTGTTTCCTCCCTCAGCGCGCCGCCGACCTATTGGCCGCTGACATCCCCGCCGAGCGCCGCCTGATGGGATTCCGCCCCGTCGCGGCAGAGGTCACGGACGGGGTGATTCAATCGGTGACAGTCGAAAATGGCGCAGGCGAACAGGTGCGAATCCATGCGCGCTATTTCCTCGACGCCACCGACACCGGCGAGCTGCTCCCGCTGACCGGGACGGCCTTTGTCACAGGGGCAGAGGCGCGCAGCGACACGGACGAGCTGCACGCCGCGAGCGTCGCCCAGCCCGCCGAGGCGCAGGGCTTCACCTTCTGTTTTGCGGTCGAATTTTGCCCCGGCGAATCACATATCATCCCACGCCCAGAAGGGTACGAGGCGTTCCGCGACGACCAGCCCTACACCCTCTCCCCGCTGGGACGCGACGGTCAGCCGGTCGTCTACAAGATGTTTGAAAACAGCGCACAGGGCAACCTGCCGTTCTGGTCGTACCGCCGCCTGCATGACGGCGCGCTTCTGGGCGGAAACGACATCGCGCTCATCAACTGGATTAGCAACGACTATCACGGCGGCGACCTACTGACCGCTTCGCCCGTCGAGCGCGCCGCCTATCTGGACGAGGCCAAGCGCCTCTCGTTGGGATTCCTCTACTGGCTCCAGACCGAATGCCCCCGCGATGACGGCGGAATCGGCTACCCAGAACTCAAGCTGCGCCCCGACGTGATGGGGACAGCGGACGGCCTGAGCCAAGTGCCGTACATCCGCGAATCCCGCCGAATTGTTGGGCGTGGGCGGGTGGTCGAGCAGGACATCACCGCCGAATTTAATCCCGGCGCGCGCGCGCGCCATTTCACCGACAGCGTGGGCGTCGGCTGGTACGCGATGGATTTACACCCGTGTGTCGGCAACCCGTCGGCGAGCATGTACGCGCCGACCAAGCCATTTCAGATTCCGCTGGCGGCGCTCATCCCCGCCGCGACTCAAAACCTCATCCCGGCCGGTAAGAACCTTGCCACCACCCACCTCACCAATGGCGCGTACCGCCTTCACCCCATCGAATGGGCTATTGGTGAAGCCGCGGGAGTGCTGGCGTTGATGTGCCTTGAGCTAAACGTGACGCCCGTGCAGGTCGCATCTGACCCGTGGCTGACATGGCGTTTACAGGCGCGGCTGGTGCGGACAGGCTGCCCCATCGTCTGGGCGGTCGACGTCCCGACCGAGCACCCCGATTTTGTGGCAACTCAACTGCTGTTGGTGCAGGACATTATTGTCCCCAACAGCAATCGGTGGCATACTGTAGAAATTGGTCTAGACCAACGGCTAAATGACGGTATCGACGTGGCACGGGTGCGAGAAATAGCTGTACGGCTGGGGCTGAACCCAGACCACATCCGCCCCGAAATGACGTGGACGGCGCTGTGTGGTCTGTTCGCGCCTGCGCTCACCGCGCTGTAGTTGGGACTAGGCCGCCGTTTAACGTATTGCAGAAGGGATGGGCGGTCATGGATGTCGGGGCGTTCCTCAGCCGGGTGCGGGGACAGTTAATCGTGTCGTGTCAGGCGCTCCCCAATGAGCCGCTCCACGGCGCGCAGATTATGGCGCGCATGGCGCTGGCCGCGCAGGTCGGCGGCGCGGCGGGCATCCGCGCCAACAGCCCGGCGGACGTGCGCGCCATCCGTCAGGCGGTGGATTTGCCCCTGATTGGGCTGTACAAGGACGGCGACCGCGGCGTCTACATCACACCGACCATCGCTCATGCCGTCGAAGTGGCCGAGGCTGGCGCAGATGTCGTCGCGCTGGACGCCACACACCGCCCGCGCCCCAACGGGGATACGCTTACCGCGCAAATCGAGGCGATTCACCGCTGCGGTAAGCTGGCGCTGGCCGATGTATCAACGCTGGATGAGGCGTTAGACGCGCAGGAGGCCGGGGCCGACCTCGCCGCGCCGACGCTCTCCGGTTACACGGATTACAGCCCCAAACTCGACGGCCCCGACTACGCGCTCATTCAGCAAATGGTGCAAGCGCTGCGTATCCCTGTCATCGCTGAGGGGCGCATCCGCACCCCACATGAGGCGCGCCTCGCGTTGGGCTATGGCGCGGTTGCGGTGGTGGTCGGCTCGGCCATCACCCGCCCGCAGCTCATCACTGAGCAGTTCGTGCGCGGCCTGACGGCGGTACAGATCAGTGATGAGTGATGGGTCATGAGTGATGAGATTGGGTGCGCCCACCATCCGCTTGGGGTTCAAACCCCAAGCTATCCGTTGCGACAGGAAGCCCACTGAAGGGGCTTGCCCCGTCGCTTCTGCGCCTGAAACGAGGCTTACCTCGCTCAAAACAGCCCCTTTAGTGGGCTTGGCTGCTTTTCTCTAGCTGGAGGCTTGAGCCTCCAGCCGCAACCGAGGCGCGCAACCCTCTTACCCTGCTCATCACACATCACTCCCAACTCATCACTTTGAAAATTTGACGAAATCGCCAAGGTCGTCTACACTGGTGCCATACAGGTATAGACCAGTTGAGTTTTTCATGCACCATTTGTTGAACTATTTACGTTTACCGCCCGAATCCACACTGCCGCTGTACCAGCAGATTCAGGAAAACCTGATTCAGCTCATCGAGAGCAACCTGCTCCACACTGGCGACCCGCTGCCCTCCGAGCGTCAGCTCAGTGAGGTTTACGGCGTCACACGGATGACCGTGCGTCAGGCGCTGGACGGCTTGGTGCGTAAAGGGCTGGTTGACCGGCGGCAGGGTGCGGGGTCGTTCGTGGCCGCCTTCCAGAGCTTCACGCCGACGGTGGTCGGGTTCAGTCAGCGGATGCGCGAGGCGGGTATGAACCCCTCATCGCGCCTGCTGCACCGCGAGATTATCACGCCAGAGCCACTGGTCGCCCATCGGCTGAACCTCGCGCCCAACGACCGCGTGATTGTCCTCAAGCGCCTGCGCCTGCTCAACGATGAACCGCTGATGATTGAAACGTCTTACCTGTCGCACGGTATGTTCCCCGGTCTGATGCAGGCTGACCTCGAAAACGAGAGCCTGTACCGCATCCTCAAGCAGGACTACGGCATGGTCGTCCATGAGGCCGAACACACGATGGAGCCGACCCTGCCCAACGCTTACGAGGCCTACAACCTCGGCGTCGAGATGACCTCACCGGCCATGCTGGTGCGGGTGGTGGCCTATTCAGGCGATAACCTCCCTATCGAGATGTCGAAGTCGGTCGTGCGCGGCGACCGCTGCCGCTACTTTTTCCGCGTGAACACACGCATCCCAATTATGGACTAACCCGGAGACCCCACCGCCCTACAGGGGTGGTGTTCTCACGGCGGGTCTTCGCCGCCCGCCGCCCAGCCAACATCCCAGCACACCGACAGGAGGTTTACGCCGCACCAACCGACCTTCGCCGCTGTATTGCTGTACCATCCGCCCGTTTCTTTGGAGGACCCAACATAATGAAGAAATTCCTGACCATCCTTGTCCTGTTGTTGACCGTCAGCCTCGCCATCGCACCCGCCGCCGCGCAAGAGCGCGACGACCGCCCCAACCGTGACCTCGACGGCAGCTTCTGGAACCCGACCGAGGAAGATTACGCCCGTTGGCGTGTCATCGAGGGGGTTGAGGAAGGCGCGGTCATCCGCTTCTGGCCGTGGGCGCTGACCCCGGACTTCGAGGATTATCTGACCCAGATTATCGCCAACTTCGAGGCCACTTACCCCGGCGTGACGGTCGTCCTAGAAGGACAGCCCGCCGCTGGCGCACGTGACAACATCCGCAACAGTTTTGCCGCTGGCAACCCAGCCGATGTCATCAACCTGAGCGACGGCTGGCTGGCTGAATTCGCAGAGGCAGGCGTCCTGCTCAACATGGACGAGGCGATTGGCGCAGCTTACCCCGACCTGCGTGAACAGTACGTGGACGGCGCGTGGACGAAAGTGACCTATGAGGGCGTCACCTACCACCTACCATGGTACTTGGCCTTCTCGAACGTGATGGCCGTTAACGGCTTGATTTCCGAGGAGCTGGGTATCGCCGGTGAAGACATTCCCACGACATGGGCGGAAGCCTATCAGTTCGCCTGTGACGTGCGCGAGCAGAGCGAAGGTGCCTACTACGCCTACTCGTTCCCGTGGGGCGAGCTGGCTGGTCTCGGTGTGCTGAACACCTTCATCGGTGAGGGCATCGCGGTCTATAACGAAGACCAGACGGCGGTCGTGTTCAACGAGGACCCGGCGGCAGCGGCCATCTTGGACGAGTACAAGCGCCTGCTGGACGAGGACTGCATCCCCCGCGTCAGCCTGACCGACGACGTGCGCGAGATGATTGACCGCTTCAGCGAGGGTGAAATCCTGCTGCTCCAGACCGGCCCGCAGTTGTTCCGCTTGGTCGAGGAGAACAACCCCGACGTGTTTGAGAGCCTGTTCCTCGGCCAGCAGTTCGTCGGCGCGGCCAACGTCACCAGCATCGGCGGCGTGCAGACGCTGGCAATCCCGGCTTCGACCCCCAACCCCAACGCGGCGCTGGCCTTCGCCGTGTTCGTGACCAACCCAGACGTGCAGACAGCCTTCTCGCGTGAAGTCCCCATCTACTCGTCGAACCTCGTCAGCTATGAAGACCCGTTCTTCACCGAGGGCGGCCCCTCGCTGACCGACCAACTGCGCCCGCTGGCGGGTGAGTACTTCAGCACCGCCGTCAACACCGGCATCTTGAACTTCCCGCAGTTGGCCGAGGTCGAGCAGATTGTCTTGGGCGAGTTCCAAGCCGCGCTGTTGGGCGTCAAGACCTCGCAGGAGGCGCTGGACGCCATGGCGCAGCGCATCAACGACATCCTCGCGGCCAACGCCACCGAGGAGTAAGCGTCACAAAACTTCACCCCCCAACCCCCTATCCCTGTTGAGAGGGGGAGATGCTCACCACTTGCGTTAAACCCCTCTCCTAGTGAGAGGGG
>JALONW010000223.1 GCA_025454725.1 Anaerolineae bacterium | reverse complement strand
CGCTCAGGTCGGTGGCGATTTGCGAGATGCCATCGGCTTCTAAGGCAGCGGGATTGACCGACGCCCAAAGCGTCATTTCCATCATGCCTTCTTCTTCTGTATCTTCCTGCGCGGCCACACCTGTGACCGCCAACATCAACACCAGTAACACTGTCATGAGGTTGATTCTACTGCTAAAACCCATCCACCGGATGAAATTAGGGCGATATTGGGCGATAATCCCGGGTGGAACAACCGTTCACCTACAGGAGCTGACCCATGCCAGAAGCCATCCTGCGCGCCTTGATGGAAAAACATTACATCCCCGGCCTTGCCGTGCGCGTGCTGCGCGGCCAAGAGACTGTTTACGCGGGTGACCACGGCTTTGCAAACCTTGAACACGGCGCGCCGGTCACGCCCGAAACGGTGTTCGAGATTGCATCAGTCACCAAGTTGTTTACAGCCCAGCTCGTGATGTGGCTGGTGCAGCGCGGCCAGCTCAACCTCGACGCGCCGTTGGCGTCGCTCATCCCGCAGTACATCCCGCTCGCGTGGTCGGCAGTGACGGTGCGCCACTGTCTCGCGCACCAGTCGGGCATCCCCAATTACACCGCGCCCCCAGCGTATTGGGCGCTCACCGGGCGCGACAAAACCCATGCCGAGGTCTTGGCGCTGGTGAACCAAGAGCCGCTGAAGTTTGTGCCGGGGGAGCGCAACGCCTATGACAACACTGGCTTTTATCTGTTGGGGTTGGTCATTGAGGAAATTTACGGCCAGCCCTATGCCGTCGCGCTGGAAAATACCATCTTTGCGCCGCTGGGGATGAAACATACCCGTGCCAACGATTACGCTGCCGTCATTCCTCACCGGGCGCAGGGCTATCAACTCCGTGACGGGGTGCTGAACAATAAGCCGTACTATAGCCCATCGAACACGTTCAGCGCCGGGTGCGTGGTCTCGACCGCCGATGACCTGATGCGCTGGCGCGCCTCGCTGTTCGACGATTCTATCCTTGACGCGGCGCACCAGGCGCTGTGGTGGACTCCGCACCCGTCGCAGGCGGGAAATGAGCGCGACTGGGGCTATACGCTGGGATTGGGCTGGTTCCGCCTCGATACGCCGTTGGGGCTGCTGTTGGGGCATAACGGCGGTATCGCGGGCTTTGCTTCGGCGTGGATGTACTTCCCACACACTGACCTCACCGCCGTGGTGCTGTGCAACGCCGACAGTTTCGATGCGCCGCATAGCCTCGCTTTTGACGCTATACGGGCGTTAGGCTTGGTTTAAGCTATCGGCGTTAAAATTTGGCAAATTTCCATCATTCTCCACCCCAACAGAGCGCTTATTTTATGCCCATCCTGCCGTCCGTCAGCCTTACTTCGATTGAAGACCGCCCCCAAGCCTTGCTGATGCGCTGGGAGCGCGATGTGCGCCCCGGCGATACCCGCGAGGCCTTCCGCCAACTGCTCCAGCGCCTCAACCAGACCGCGACCCCGCTGTATGTTGTGGTCGATATTCAGTCACAGCCGCGCTTCAACCTGTCCGAGACCGTCGGCGCGGCGCTGATGGGGCCATTCAGCCATGACAAACTGGCCGAATGGCTGGTGGTCGGCAGCACACCAGTGGCGCGCACCATCAGCAGCACGCTGTCGGCCTTCACCAACCGCAAAAACATCCGCTGGTTCAACGCATATGACGATGTGTGGGCGTACCTTGACGGGCTAAACCGACCCGCCGCCCAAAACGAAAAAGAGGGGTGAGGGCTGAGCCCCGCCCCTCTTTTACCCAGCATCCTAGAACTGGGCGATTTCTTCCTCAGTGGCGGTCAAGCCGAGGATGTTGTAGCCGCAGTCCACATAAATAATCTCGCCGGTCACGCCGCTGGACAGGTCCGAGGCGAGGTAAACGGCTGTCTTGCCCACATCATCTTGGCTAACGTTGCCGCGCAGCGGGGATGATTTCTCGTTAAAGCGCAGCATCGCGCGGATTCCCGGCACGCCCATCGCCGCCAGCGTCTTGATTGGCCCAGCGCTGATGGCGTTGACGCGAATCCCCTTCGGGCCGAGGTCAGCGGCAAGGTAGCGCGTGATGTTTTCCAGCGCCGATTTGGCAATCGCCATGACGTTGTACTTGGGCATGACTTTTTCGGCGGCGTAGTAGCTCATGCTCATGACCGTGCTGCCCGCGCTCATCAACGGCTCGGCGCGCTTGCACATCGCAACGAGGCTGTAGGCGCTGATGTCCATGGCAATCTTGAACCCCTCGCGGGAGATGTCCAAGAAGCGCCCGCCGAGGTCTTCACGCGGCGCATAAGCCACTGAATGGACGAGGATGTCCAGCTTGCCGTACTGCTGCTCGAACTTAGCGAACACCGCGTCGAGCTGTTCATCACTGCCCACATCGCATAATTCGACGAAGGTCGCACCGACCTCCTCGGCCAGCGGCTTGACGCGCTTAGCGCGATGCCCCAGCCGATGCTGTCCTTGTTGGCGACACCGAAAACCAGTGCGACTTTCCCATCCAAAAGACCCATGATATTTTCCCTCTGGTGTGTTTTTCTAGTTAAACCGGCGGCAATTGCGCTATAGTGTAGCGTAGAATTTGCCACCAAGGTGAACACCCATGCCCGCCAGTCCCATCCCCGGCAACCCCTTTGACCCGACTGTGCCAAATGCGCCGTTCGTGGGTCGGGATGCGCTGTTCGCCCGTGTACATCAACACCTAACCGGCGCGCCCGTCACGCAGGCACTTTTGATGCTCGGTCGGCGTCGCAGTGGTCGGACGGCCTTTTTACGCGCCCTGCGCGCCCGTTTCGATGAATCGTTCATCTGGGTTGACCTCGCGCTGACGCCGGTTTCCCTCAGCGTCGAGGCGGCGTTCTGGCGCACGGTGTGGGACGGCTGCAAAGCGGCAGCCGCCGGGCGCGGTCTGTCGGTTCACCGCCTGCCGCATTGGCCCGATGATAAACCCGCCTCGTACCAGCGCGAATGGCTGACTGAGCGCGGGCTGCCGGAACTGTACCAGCTTATCCGACCGCACCGGCGGCTGGTGCTGCTGATGGACAACGCCGAGTCGCTGGCCGACGCGGTATCCCGCGAGGATTTGCCCGCCGACCTCGGTGAGGCACTCGGCGCGATGTTCGGCACGCAGTTGGGGATGGTCATCACCGCGCATCTCGACGCCGAAGGGCGGATGCGCGCCCTCGCGCCGCTGGTCACACCCGACTCGACGGTGCGGCTTAACGCCCTGACCGCCGCTGAGGTCGCTGACCTGCTGACGGCTGGCCGCGACGGCGCAGAGGATAATTACGCACAGGCGCTGCACCGGGCGACCGGCGGCGCGCCAGAACTCACCCTGCGGGCGGCGGCGCTCGTCCATGACCATGCTCGTGGCGAATCGTACCGCGCCGAACATCTGCGCGCCGTGGCGCCTGACCTGCTGCTTTGGTCGCGCCCCGGCTTCGCCCTGATGTGGGAAAATTTCACATCCGATGAGCAGGCAGTCCTAACCGCGCTGGCTTATTTGCACTTCGCGCACCCCGACCGAGCGCTGCAAGCTGAACAGGTCGAGGCGTGGCTGGCCGACACCGAATACCCGCTGGATTTGACCGCCATTTTTAGCTTGCTGCGCCGACTCGATTTTGTTGAGGTGGTCGATCACGCCCACCGGGACGTAAAAATCCGCGCCGGGCTGTTCGAGCAGTGGATCCGCGAGACCGTTCGCCCCAACCACCTGCGCCGCGCCGAACTGCCGTCATCCAGCGCGCCGATAGACCCCAAAATCGTCCGTTATGCGCTGATTGGGTTGGGGGTGGTGGCGCTGCTCTTGGTTGTGCTGATTGCGCTGGGCGCGCCGTCCCCCAGCGGTGGCGAGGCCGTCCCGACGGTCGTGCTGGGTGGGTGAAGGGTGTCGACGTCCTAGAATACCCCTTCAGTTGGGGACATGCATTCTCTCGCTTATCCCTATAATCAACCGATGGTTTTTGCCCAGAGGATTGAGGTGGTGTGATGAGCATGTCCCCCGAAAATAGTGATGTCTTACCGCGCACCTCTCCTGAAGCACAGGGCGTTCGTTCTTCGGCACTGCTCCAATTTGTCGAGGCCTTAGACCGTCAAATCAACGAAATTCACAGTTTCATGCTGGTGCGTCATGGGTCGGTCATCGCAGAGGGGTGGTGGTCGCCCAATGAAGCCGACCAGCCGCACCTGATCTTTTCCCTCAGCAAGAGTTTTACCTCAACAGCGGTGGGATTGGCCACCGCCGAGGGGCATTTTTCGCTGGATGACCGCATTATAACGTTTTTCCCCGACGAAGCGCCCGCCGACCCCAGCGCCAATCTGTCCAGCATGACGGTGCGGCATCTGCTCACCATGTCCAGCGGTCAGGCGTTCGATACATGGTCGGCGATGGTTGACCGACCGGACGGCGATTGGGTTCGCGGCTTTTTCGATGTCCCTGTCACACATGCGCCGGGGACGCAGTTTCTCTATAACACGGGCGCGACCTTTATGCTGTCGGCCATTGTGCAGAAAACCACCGGTGTCAAGCTGATGGATTACCTCAAGCCGCGCCTGTTTGAGCCGCTGGGGATTCAAAACCCCAAATGGCAAGAATCGCCGCAGGGCATTACGGCGGGCGGGATTGGGCTGTGCATCACCACCGAGGACATTGCCAAATTCGGTCAGCTTTATTTACAGCAAGGCCGCTGGCAGGACAAGCAACTTTTGCCAGCCGGATGGACGGATGAAGCGACTTCTCTTCAGATTACCAATGCAGGCCACCCCAACCCCGATTGGGGGCAGGGCTATGGGTATCAGTTTTGGCGGTGTCGGCACGGCGCATACCGGGGTGACGGCGTATTTGGGCAGTACTGTATCATCATGCCTGAACAGGATGCCGTTCTCGCCATTACCAGCGGCGTCGATATTTTCGATATGCAGCAGCCGCTCAACTTTGTCTGGGAGCTGCTGCTGCCGACCATGCAGCCTGAGCCGCTTGAAGAAGACACCGAATCGCAGCAGCGCTTGACCGAAAAGCTGGCTGGTTTGGCCCATCCGCCCGTCAAGGGGGCGGCGCAGTCGCCCACAGTATCGCAGGTTGCTCATCGAACCTATCAGTTTGAAGCTAACCCGCTGGGGATAACCAGTCTGGTTTTCGATTTTGCCGAGGAAGGCTGCACGGTCAGCCTCAAAACAGCAGCGGGTGAAGAGACCCTTTCGTGCGGCTGTGACCGCTGGCTGCACGGCGAAACCGGCCTGTTTAGACAACCGACCTTGTTTGACCGCACCCCTTTTCTCGCCAGCGGCGCATGGGTGAACGAGACGACCTTCACGATGCGGGTTCGGCTGTACGAGACGCCGTTTTTCTACACCTTGGATTTCTACTTCATCGGCGATGAGCTGATGATTGAGGCGCAGGTCAACGTTTCGCTGGAGTCGTTAGCGCCCATCTTGCTCACCGCACGCCTCGCTTAAGAGCGCTCGAACAGCGCCCGCAGCGCCGACCACCACCCGCGCCGGGGTGGGTGGTCGGTGTCGCCCAACCCAGCGGCTTCTAAATCGGTGTAGCCGGGGAAGGCGGGCGGCGGCCTGAACGGTGAACCATCCAGCGGCGGCTGACTGACCAGCGGTGCGCAGATAGCGGCAAGCTGCGCCACCCAGCCGGTCAAATTGGGCGGACGCTGGGCAGGGTCTGGCGCGAGGCCAGCCGCAAAACACGCCTCCAACGCGCCGAGGTCGCCGCCGCGCAGGTCGCCGGGGAGCGCGTGAGGAGCAAGACGCGACGGGCGACGCCATGCGTCCGACGCCAACCGGTCAGCCGATAGGCGGCGTAGTTTTGCGGGCGATTGGCCACTGTCGGTGTGGGTGAGAGTCGGGTGCGCGCCGAACAAGACTTCATACGCCGTCACCGCGAAGGCGTAGCGGTCACTGGCTGGGCTGGGCGATTCTCCCAACGGCGGGAGGTAGGCGGCTGTCCCCTCGTCGGGGTGGTCACACCCATCAAACGGGCAAGCGAGACCGAAATCCAGCAGCATGGGATGAGCGAGGCCGCGCACATTGGCCGGTTTGATGTCGCGGTGCAGCCAGCCCAGCGCGTGAATCGAATCGACCGCGCCGGCCAGCGCCGCCAGCGCGCTCAACCGGTCGGCCAGCGGATACAACCACAGCGCGCCGCTGGCAATCAGCGCGTTGAGCGGCTCACCCTCGGCCAGCGACATAACCAGATAGGGCGGCTCGGTGTTGAGGTCGGCGTCTAATAATGTAGGCAGGTTTGGATGGCTCAAGTGGAGCAGCGCGGCGGCCTCATCGGTCAGGCTGGTGCGCTGGCGGTCGATCGCGTCGGGTCGGAGTCGTTTGAGCGCGCCGATACGACCGTCAGCGGTATGGCGGGCGCGCCAGACCTCCCCGACTGACCCGCTGCCGATGGTCGATTCCAGCGCCCATGCCCCGGTCATCGGCCACGGGCGGGGATGTTGTTAAAGTTGCTGACCGATTGGGTGGCAACCGGCTCGAACGGGCGCGGCTCGCCCATGTTGTTAAAGTTGCTGACCGATTGGGTGGCAACCGGCTCGAACGGGCGCGGCTCGCCCGGCAGCGCGAATTTGACGACGACGACCTGCCCAAACTGCACAAGGTCCTCGTTGTAGATTCGCATCCGCGTCCCCGGCGTCAGGACGACGAGGCCGTCGGCGCGCTGGAGTGCTGTCCCATAGGAGCTGTGCAGGTCGGTCAGGTAATACTCGCGGCGCTCGTCGTCCCCAACAAATTGGGCATGGCGGCGCGACATACTGCGCTCATCCAGCGCCACCAAGATACCGGCCTCGGCATTGTAGTAGCGCCCGATGGTGAACTTGTCAGCGGGCAGTGGGATGTCGCCGCTGTTGGCGACGCCCGCCATGACCACCATTCGCGCCCCCTGCGGCGGAACGGCGGCTTTGGTGGTGGTGAAACTTGGTTTGGTCGGCATGACTGGCTCTTTGGGCTGGCGCGTGCGGCGTTCGCCGGTCGGCCACAGCATGAGGAACCCAAGGTAGACCAGTTGGATGACCGCCAGCGCGGCAAAGACAATCGCCAGTGTCCAGCCCAGTTGGGCAAACCATGGGTCAGAAGTGGTGAAGAAAATCATGGGCAGCCCCTTTCGCCGCCGTTGATTTTAGCGCCCCGCGCCGTTTCCTACAAATGGGATTGGAGAGTGTGGGGCGGACGCTTCAGATTTAACCAAAATCACCCAATTCCTTGACAAGGCGCTCATGGCTGTCTAAACTCTGTGATAGTTGGGTAGATTAACTAACTAACACAAACCCAACTGTTCATTCCGCACAAAACGCAGTTGATTCTTGGAGGGACACCCCGTATGAAGCGCCTTGTCGTCTTGGCTCTAGTTCTTGTGGCCGCCATCGGCCTCACCATCGCCCCGGTCTCCGCACAGGGCGAATCGCTTGAGATTTACATCACCGGCTTGACCGAGGAAACCATGACTTGGTTCCGCGAGACAGCCTTCCCCGCCTTCAATGAAATTTACCCGGACGTGCAGCTCGAAATCCTGACCGGCGGCTGGGGCGACTTCGACGCCACCGTTGCGGGCTGGATTACGACCGGCGACGGCCCGGACATCGTCTATCTCGGCTCGGAATACGCCGCGACCTACGGCGACCTGCTGGCCGACCTGACCCCGTACCTCGGTGACTGGGAAGAGCTTGAGCAGTACCTGCCCGCCGCCCTCGACACGGTGACATGGGACGGTTCGCTGCGCGGTTTGCCCCTGCTGATGTCGCCGCGCCCGGTATTCTACCGCTCGGACCTCGCCGCCGAGGGTGCTGACTTCGCCGTCCCGCTGACCTTTGAGGACGCCCTGACCTTCGTCGTCAACAATAACGTCGTCGAAGACGGCGCGCTTGCCAAGATGGCCTTCATGGACATCGGCAGCGGCCTGTTCGACGCGCAGGAATTCATCGCCTACATTTGGAGCGCCGGTGGCGAACTGTATAACGAAGACGGCACCAGCGCCTTCGACAGCGAAGCGACCGCCGAAGCCCTTCAGTTCATGTATGACCGCCGCCGCGCCATCCTCCCGACCGACGACACCGCTGGCCTGCCGCCCATCAACGGCGCGCCGATTGCCTCGGACTTGGTTGTCAGCGGTATTTTCCCGATGTGGAACATGCCCGCCAGCAGTGACCCGTTGTGGGAGAGCATCGTGGCCGCCCCGTACCCGGCAGGCGCGAACGGTGAGCCGGTCGTGCAGGTGTTCATCGACTGGTTGAGCGTCCCCGCTTACGTCGAAGACCCGACCTTGGCCGTCGAGTTCCTCAAGTTCATCGGCAGCAAGGACAACGCCATCGCCCTGACCACCGTGGCTGGCTTCACACCGACCCGCGTCGATGCGTGGGAAGAACTGCGCGCCAACAACCCGGTGTGGGACACCCTCCTCGGCTTGTCGGAAGAATATGGCCGCGCCTTCAGCGACATCCGCGCCAGCGCCGAGCTGCGCCCGCTGATTGTCGAGCAGGTCACGCTGTTCCTAACCGACCAGCAGAGCCTTGAGGACACTCAGCTCAACCTGAAGGACGAGTACGACCTCATCCTTGAGGAAAACGGCTACCTCGACTAACGGGCGTTAGAGTGATGAGGGGTGGGCAAACCCATCCCTCATCCTTAGACCCAAGACCATCCCCCACAGCATCCCCGTACACACACATACGCCCGCTGTGGGGGATAGGAAGAAGTCATGAGGGGCATGTAGGGGCGAGGCTTGCCCGCCCAATACTGTCTCTCATCGCGAACCCCCCAAACAAACCCCAAACGGATAGGGCATGCTCTATCCTTACAGCGCAAAATCATCGCAAGGCATTTTCAACTAGGCGCGACAGGATTCCTTCCTGTACGGACAGCATATATGCTGTCCTCCCTGTCCATCCGTCGCCCCTACTCATCCCTTTCCACTTTTCTCTCATCACTCGTTTTTTTAATTAGGAGGTGATTATGCTGTCCCTTCGCGCAGCACCCTCATTCCCCCGCGCCGGGCTGATGGCCGCCGCCGCCGTCGCGGTGGTATTGGGAGTCAACCTACTCTCACTGTGGATTGTTCAAAGCGGCCTGCTGACCATCGAATGGGCGGAGCGCGCCCGCACGCTGGTTTGGGCGGCTGGGACGGTGGTCTTCATCATCTTGAGCAGCATCGCCGTCGGCACATTTGCCTCTAGCATCGCCCGCGGCCTGCGCATCAGCGAGGCCGAACAGCGCAAGGTGTTCTGGGGCTTCTCATTTGCTGGGCCGTGGCTGGTAGGTTTCGTGATTTTCGTGCTGGGGCCGGCCATCGCATCGTTCATCTACAGCTTCACCGATTACAAGCTGGGCGAGTCGATGCAGTGGGTCGGGCTGGACAATTACCGCACGCTGTTGATGGGTGAGGGCGCGCACGGTCGTCGCTTCGCTCAGGCCATGTACAACTCGTTTTACTACGCGCTGCTGGGCGTGCCGCTGCAAATTTTGGCGTCGCTGATTATGGCGCTGCTGCTCAACGCCTCGCTGAAGGGGATGAAGGTCTTCCGGCTCATTTTTTATCTACCGGTTATCCTCGCAGGCGGCCCAGCGATTTTGCTGGCATGGCGCTATATGCTCGCTAGCAATGGCGGCTTCATCAACGAGTTTTTGACGGCGGGCGCAGAGAGCTTCTTCCTGTTCGACTGGCTGTACCGGGGCTTCATCTACGGCGTCGAGGGTTTTAACGGCTTTTACGCGGGCATCGCCCGTGGCAACCCGATTGGCCCGCTGGCCTACACCATCCCTGCCTTCATCGGCGGCGTGATTTTGCTCTCGATGGTGGCGGGCGAGTGGTCAATTAACCGGCGGATGCGCGCTTGGCGCACAGCGGAGCTGATTGGTATGGTCGTCACGGTCATTCTGATGGCGCGCGCGCTGGTGCAAGAGCCGCTCGACCCGGCCTTCCTCTACATGGGGGGCTTAATCGCCGTCAGCATGATTACCGTCAATTTGTGGGCAGGGCGCACCCGCGCCGCGTTCGTCTGGCAGGTCGGGACGATTATCCTGTGCGTCATCGCGGCCATGGTCGTATTGGTGCAGGAAATCGTCGGCGGGGAAGGGGACATCACCCCGTACCTGACCGCCATCGGCGTGATTGGCCTGCCGGTCGTGCTGTCGCTGATAGACTTTCCGCATACGTTCCAGAAGCGGGCGGCGCTGGCCGGGACGGGAGTTTTGGTCGTCATCCTCTTGGCGATGACCGTGCCAAGCCAGTTCAGCGGCGACTCGGCGGGCGTGCTGCCGCGCTACCTCGCCTTTGGCAGCGCGATTGCTCAGCCCGGCGACCTCGATTACCTCGATGATGTGCTGCCCAACACCATGCCCTCCCCGCTGTGGATTTGGGGTCTGGTCGCGGTTGTGACTGGTGCAATCGCTGCACTGCACACCCGTTATCCGCAGGTGCGCCGGGCGCTGATTATCGCCGGAGCGTCAGGGTTCACGCTGCTGGCCGCCAGCTCCTTGATTGACGGAATTCGCTACTTTCAAGCCTTTGACGGGGCCGCCGTCGCCGCGGGTCAGCCGGTCTACCACTTCTCACTGTTCCGTCAGGCGATGGCCTCATGGCCGGACGCTGACCGCGTGCCGCTGTGGTTGACCAATGAATTGTGGGCCAAACCGTCGCTCATCCTGATTACGCTGTGGAGCAGCGGCGCGGGCATGTTGATTTTCCTCGCGGCGCTTAAGGGCGTGCCGGAATCGCTGTACGAGGCGGCCAAAGTGGACGGCGCGAACCAAGTCCAGCGCTTCTTCAGCATCACCCTCCCGATGATTTCGCCCGCGATGTTCTACAACGTCGTCATTGGCATTATCGCCGCGCTGCAAACCTTCGAGACGGTCTATATCATCGCCAACACCCAGACGCAGGACAGCCTCGCGTCGGCGGCCTTCTTCCTCTACGTCCGCACCTTCCGTCAGCTTGCGATTGGTGAAGGCTCGGCGGTGAGCTGGACGCTGGCGGTGGTCATTGTGATGCTGACGGTGCTTCAGTTCCGCTACAGCAACTGGGTTCATTACGAGGTGGATTAGAATCATGATTGACAGCCAAACCAACCCCTCCGCCATCGTCAATACACCGCCGCGCAAACAGGCCGCACAGCAGGGATTCGTCTGGCGGTTGGTGCAGTGGTTCGATGCTCGTGCGCTGGCGCTCTACGCGGTCATGCTAGCGGCTTCGGCCTTCTTCCTGTTCCCGCTGGTGTGGATGTTCGGCACCTCACTCAAGACCATTGACGAGGCCAACAGCTCACAGCTGAACTTCTTCCCCGCCGTGCCGCAGTGGGAGAACTATACCAAGCTGTTCACTGAGGAGACGTTCCACCGGTCGTACTTTAACAGCGTGTTCATCGCGCTGATTGTCCTGATTGGGACGGTGACATCGGTCTGTATCGTGGCGTATGCCTTCAGCCGCCTCGAATGGAAGGGGCGTGACCTCGTATTCGCGCTGATGCTGGGGACGCTGATGCTCCCAGCACAGGCCACGCTCGTCCCGCAGTATGTGTTGTTCCACGAGTTTGACTGGATTCGCACCTTCAACCCCATCACCATCCCCGGCTTTTTCGCGGGCGGCGCAACGCTGATTTTCTTGATGCGCCAGTTCATGATGGGAATCCCCAAAGACCTCGACGAGGCTGCGCTGATTGACGGGGCCAATCCGCTGCAAATCTGGTGGCTGATTGTCATGCCGCTGTCGCGCCCGGCCATCGCCACGATTACGGTCTTCCTATTCGTCGGGCAGTGGAACGCGCTGCTCAATCCGCTGCTGTACCTCCAGCGCGCCGAATTGTTCACCATGCCCATTTACGTGGCGCAGAAGCTCAACCTGCAAGAGTCACCCATCCCGTGGCAGGACATCATGGCCTCCAGCGTGATGTTCGTGCTGCCGGTCTTGGTCGTCTTTTTGCTCACCCAGCGCTATTTCGTTCAGGGCATCTCGTTCACCGGGACGAAGGGGTAGCGGGATAACATATATGCTGTCCGTACAGCAGAAAATCATCGCGCACTCGCTTGGAAAGCAGAAAATAGCGCGGGACAACCCGTGGTGTAGGGACAGGGCATGCCCTGTCCGCTGAGAAGACATACCAAATGCGATTTAACAAACGTATAAGGATTTAACTCTCGGCGGACGCGCCGTTGCGCGTCCCTACAGCCTGACCCGATAGGTAGGGACGCCCAACGGGGCGTCCGCTGACGGGTTCATCCCAAACCACCGAAAAAAGGGATAACCCCACAGAAACCCCGACCTTGGAGCGTCTATAACGGTATATATGGCATCATAGATAGGTGGCGCAGCGTCACCCATCAAGACAGTTTTGTCCCAGAGACAGACCCTAAGCTGGCCGTATAGACCATCATCTTTTTCTACAACAAGAGGAATCACACCATGCAGCAAATCATGTTTAGTTTTAAGGGCTACGAGGCCCCGCCTGAGATTCTCGACGCGGTGCGGAAGGGAATCGCTGGGGCGTTCTGCCTGTTCGCCTACAACGTCGAGTCGCCTGCCCAGCTCCGCCGCCTGTGCGAGTCGCTGATTAACGCCGCCGCCGAGGGAGGCTTTCCGCCGCCTATTATCGGCATCGACCAAGAGGGCGGCCAGCTTATGGCGATTAACGACCACGCCACCGCGCTCCCCGGCAATATGGCGCTCGGCGCGGCGCGCTCGCCGGAATTGGCCTATCAAGCTGGGCGGGTTTTGGGGCGCGAACTGCGCGCCGTCGGCGTTAATATGAACTTTGCGCCCAGCCTCGATGTCAACATCAACCCGAAAAACCCGGTGATCGGCGTGCGCTCGTTCGGGGATGACCCGCAGCAGGTGGCCGACCTCGGCGTCGCGCTGCTCAAGGGGATGCAGGAGCAGGGCGTGCTGGCGACCGCCAAACACTTCCCCGGACATGGCGACGTGGTCAGCGACACCCACCACGGACAGGCCATTGTCCCCCACTCGATGGAGCGTATGGAGGCGGTCGAGCTGGTGCCGTTCCGCGCCGCGATTGCCGAAGGCGTCGCCGCCATCATGACCGCGCACATCACCTTTACGGCGCTGGACGACCAACCCGCCACCATCTCGCATCGCATTTTGACCGGTCTGCTGCGCGAGGAGATGGGCTATAACGGCCTGATCGTCACCGACGCGATGGACATGCACGCCGTCGCTCAGTTGGGC
>JALONW010000222.1 GCA_025454725.1 Anaerolineae bacterium | reverse complement strand
GCGAGTGCCTGTCACTGGTTGAGGAAATTGGGGAGCCGGGCGAAGTGCTGCGCGAAGACGCGACATGGTTCGCGGTGCGCTAGGCGCTGTGATACAATGCTGCCCGATTTTTGGCTTGGTCCACCCGTTCCTAGATGAGGAGTAAGTCCCCCTATGACCATCAATCTGTGGCACAACCTTGAGGTCGGCCCCGAAGTCCCGGAGGTCATCCATGCGGTGGTTGAAGTCCCCAAGGGCAGCCGTAACAAGTACGAGTACAGCAAGAAGACCGGCGTCATCTCGCTCGACCGCGTGCTGTTCAGCCCCTTCCACTACCCTGCCGAGTACGGCTTCATCCCCCAGACCTTCTGGGGCGACGGCGACCCGCTGGACATCCTCGTCATCATGACCGAGCCGACCTTCCCCGGCTGCGTCATCGAGGTGCGTCCGGTCGGTGTCCTCAAGATGATTGACAAGGGCGACTCGGACTACAAGATTCTGGCCGTCCCCGCCAGCGACCCGACCTATGCCGACGTGAAGGACCTGAGCGACCTCCCGGCGCACTTCCCCAAGGAAGTCGCCCACTTCTTCAGCGCCTACAAGACGCTGGAGGGTAAGCAGGTTGAGATTCAAGGCTGGGGCGATGCCGCCGAGGCCAAGCAGGCCGTCCTAGAAGGTATCCAACTCTACAACGATACCATCCGGGGCAAGTAGCGCCAGATAAACGTCCTACGAGGCACTAACAAAAAGAGACCCCAACTTGTTTGGGGTCTCTTTTTGTTCATCGGTGTGGTGCGGTCTATTCCTGCCCGACCGGTAGGTTGACCGTGCAGGTGGCGTTTCCGGTGCGCGAGACTGCCGGGCAGACCCCGCGCTCTTCACCGTCCTGCACCAGCGTGAAGGTGGCGTCTGCCCCGCCGCGCCAGAACACGGCGTTGGTCGCCAGCGCGGTCAGGCGGGTCTGGTCTTGACGGCAGCCGGTGGTGGTGTAGTTGAAGGTGCGCCCCTGCTGCTGGAAGGCGATACATTCCCCCTCGCGGACGGAAGTGACAACGCCGATGGTCTGCTCGACCCCGGTTGCGCTGACGAAGGTCAGGCCGGTGGTGTTGGCCGGCAGGATGCCGACTGAGCGCAGAATGAGGGTGTCGTTGTCATAGGTCAGTGTAACTTCCACCGTCCCGGTTGAGACGGTCGCGGATGGCTCGACGGTCGGGACCACGGCGCTGGTGGTGTTGGTCGGACGCGCCGTGTTGGTGGCGATAGGGGTGTTGGTCGGGCGCGGCGTCTCAGTCGGCTGGCGCGTCGAGGTCGGTGGGCGGGTGCGGGTGGCCGTCGGTGTGCGCGTCGCGGTCGGTTCGTCGGTTTCGGTCGGTTCATTGGTAGCCGTCGGCGCATCGGTGACAATCGCCGCGACCACCTCGGTTGGTTCATCGGTCGGCTCGTCCGTGACTTCTTCAGTGGCCGTGGGTTCGTCGGTTGGCTCATCCGTCGGCGTGACGGTCGGTTCATCGGTGGCAGTTGGCTGGGCGCTGGCGGTCATGTCAGCGACAGCGGCAGCCGTCCCGGTACGGGCGTTCATGTCGATGACGGCCACAGCCACAGCCGTACTGGTAGCGTCGCTGGCGGTGATTAGGCCACCCCGCGCAAAGACCGCAATCAAGGCGACCGGGACGGCCACCAACAGCACCACCAGCAGCACCAACCACGGGCGGCGGTCGGGCCTGGGCGCGAAGGCGTCGCGCATCTCGGTGGGGACCTGTGAAAGGGTCTGAGTCTCGGTCTTGGGGCTGGGGATGGAGCTAAACTTGGGGGATGTGTCTTCGGGCTTGGCGGGCGCAGCCGGGGGTGGGGCAGCGGGTTTGGCCGCAGGTGGGGCGGGTGAGGTAGGTGCGGCGGATTTGGCCGCCACCGCAGCAGCGACATCGCCCGGTGGCTTGGGCGTGGTCTTGCTGGCCGTCACCCCGTCATAGGCGGCGCGGATAGAGCGAATGAACTCGCCTGCCGTCTGGTGGCGCGAATTGGGGTCCTTGCCCAGCGCTTTGAGCAGCTCGTCTTCGACCGACTGCGGGATGTCGGGCTTGATGCCACGCGGCGGCGGCGGCGGCTCACTGATGTGGCTGAGGGCAATCTGCATCGGGGTATCGGCGTGGAACAGCATCTCGCCGGTCAGGATTTCATACAAAATAACCGCCAGCGAGTAGACATCACTCTGTGGCACCGACTTTTCGCTGGCGAGCGCTTGCTCTGGCGCGATATAGCGCGGCGTCCCGAAGGCCGTCCCCATCGTCTTATCCAGCGACCACAGCGCGAGGCCAAAGTCGGTCAGGTAGGCGCGGTCGTCTTTGGTGAGCAGGATATTGCTGGGCTTGATGTCACGGTGGATGATGCCTTGACCGTGGGCGTAGTCCAGCGCGTCGGCCATCTGTTGCAGGATGTGTAGGGCGCGCCGGGGGTCCATCTGCTGACCGAGGCGGCGCAGGCGCGTTACCTCATCGGCAAGGTCGTTGCCCTCAATCAGGCGCATCGCCATAAAGTAATACCCCTCCTGTTCGCCGGTCTGGTAAACCGGGACGATGTGGGGGTGTTCAAGGCGCGCAATCGCCCGCGCCTCGCGTTGGAAGCGTTCGGTCAGCGAGTCGTCGCTGTCCAACAGCTCGCCCATCAGGACCTTGACGGCGGCGTAACGGTCGAGGCGCGGGTCACGGCCCTTATAGATGCGCGCCATGCCGCCGGAGGTCATCAGCTCCAACAGCTCATAGTCGCCCAACATTCTGCCGATGAGCGTGCCTTGGTTGCTAAACGGTGGTGTTTCGGTCATGCCGAATCCCTTAACCTACTTTAATGCGCTGGTCTTGTACCATACCCCACTACTTTAGCACGGTAGTAGGGGTAGATGCTATGCGAGTTTCGGTGAATCACAAAACCGTCATGAGCCGCAGGTTCAGGCGGGGATAACGATAACCAGCCACCGCATTCCAACGTATAATGGATGTTATGCCGCTTAAAAAATCTGTGAAATGGAAATTTTCTGATGCCCCAATTCGATATTGACCCCGACGCGCTAGCTGAACAGATTGAAACACGCCTCAAGCGCCAGAACCGCGTGATGCGGGGCGTTTTCTTCGGCGTCAACACGGGTATGTTCGTCTTGTTCAACGTCCTTGCGTGGTCGTTCGTCGGCGGTGCAGGCATCGATGCGCTGGGCGAATCAGCAGTAGGGTCGGTCTGGGGAGCGCTGTTCCTGATGGCGGTTGGCTGGGGCGTCGGGCTGATTTACCAGCTTATTACCCTGTTGGTGGAAAACCCCCGCGCCCAAGACCAGATGCGCGCCCAGATTGCCTCACGCTTGGTGGGTGAGCAGGTCTTCCAACAGGCCATGCGGCGCACCAAGACCAAAGCCAAGCGCGGCGGCGTCTCAGACCATGATGACCTCATTGACGACCCTGAAGGCCTATACGAGGCGGAGAGTGATACCGACGCCGATGCGCCCGTGCAGCGCTCTCGACGGTGAGGTCTCCCCTAACAGCCCTGAGTGCGCAGCCAGCTCTGGGCGGCGTTCAGCACGGGGTCAGACGGCTGGGCGTAGCGCGTCCAATCAACCGCGATGAGCTGCTGCGGCGTGAGGCCGTTGATGTAGGTCGTGCCGCTGCGGTCGGTGAGTAAGGTGCGCGCAATCCACATTGAACCGCCGCCGGGCAGTCCATAGAAGCCCAAAAACGAGAGCAGTCCCGCCGTCGGCTGCCCGAAAATTCTCACCGGACGGTTAGGGTCGCCCAGCAGCATGATGGCCGAATATTCGCCCATGCTGGCGGTTGCATTACTGGTCAGCACGGCGACCGGGCGGGTCGTGTCGATGACAGCGGGGCGGGCGGGGCGCAGGCGTGAACTCCCGGTAATCGCGCCGCCGCTGATGGTGGCGGTGGCGGCTTCGTAGCGACCGAAAAAGATGGCGTTTCCCTCTGGACGGAAGGCCGTCCCGAACATCTCATCACCGACCAGCGGCATCATCGGCAGTAGGACAGGGAAGGCCACCCCGCCGAGGTTGCGCCGCACGTCGAGGATGTAGCCGCACGCGCCCGCCGACGCCTGAGCCAGTCGGTCGTGCGCGTCGGTCAGGTAGGCGTTGTAGTCGTCGGTGCTGACGCCCTCACCGTAGGTTCCGAATGTCTCGATGTAGACCATGCCGCCCGGCAGTCGGTTGATGACCGGCGGCAGCAGGTCGGTGTAGCCGCCGCCCTCAACGATGAGTGTGGTCTGTGACCCGTTGCGCCACACCTCGACCACGTATGGCACGCCAATCCCGCTGGGGAAACCGGCGTCAATGCGTGCCTGAAGCGTGAACAACCGCACTCCGTTGATGGCGTCGATGCGGTCACCAACGCGCAGGCCGCCCGCCTCGGCGGCGCTGCCGGGATAGACCAGAATCACCGTCCCGTCGCGCAGGTAGCGCGCGCCCAGCCCGACCAGCGGCATCGACAGCGCGCCGACGCCGGGGCGGAACAGTTGACTGTGGTTGTCGCGCCCCTGCAACCCGACCAATTGCAGCGCCGCGTCAAGGCGCTCATAAGCCGTTCCGATGGAGTCCTCGTCGGTCAGCCCGTCCAGCGCCAGCCGCCGCACGTCCGCCCATGTCACGAAACTGCTGAATAGGTATTCGCCCTGCAACAGGTCGAGCGAGGCCGCCACGACCTGCGGCGCGGTCATCTCGTCGGGGTTGTAGAAGCGGGCGCTGCCGAGGATCTCGGGCAGCAGCGCCGCCGACCCGCTCAGTCGCAGGGCGTTGTAGCGCGCCCCGCCACGCACGACGCCTTCCGGTAGGCGCAGGACAGCGCGTGCCTCGGTGGATGAGCCGGACAGGGGTAGCGCAACGCAGCGGCCTTGTTCGGGAGGGTAGAAATCAATGTCGAAACTGGGGAATCCTGCCTGTTCGGCGACCTCTAAGCAGGCTTGTTCAATTGAATTGGGCGTATTGAACGGTTCAAGCTCCAGCACGAGCCCGCCGAGGTCATCGGTATAGTACCAGCGGTTGGGGCGCTCCAGCGACGCGCCCGGACGCCACTCGGCAGGGACATCCAGCGCAAGATTTAACTGGGTGATGTAACGGGTGGTCAGGGTAGCGGCTTGCGCGCTGGCGGGCGGCGTATAGGCCAGCGCCGGCAGCGCAGCATGGCAGGAATCCAAAATCATCACAGGGGTTCACAGCTTTCAGCGTACCATGACGCACCGCGAGTTTGTCCGACGATTGGGCGGCGCTATGGTGGGTCTCCCAAAATGAATTCAACAGTGGATATCAGTTTTTTTCAAAATTTGGCCTATGTTGATCATGATCTGTAGAACAATACCGATTGAAAGCCCCATCAATATTTCAACTATTGCGATGATACCCACTATTCTTATCATTGAATATTTGTCATATGAAATATTGAATATTAAAAAAATTACAGGGATGAAAAATAAAAACCCAGCCAACAGAAAATGAAAACTTACAATTTGTGCCGGGAGGCCCGTAAGAAATACGGTAAGCAATGGCTTTATGCCGCCTGAACGTCCTCCGGCAACACCAAACGTGATAGACTTATTTTTG
The DNA here is from genome assembly GCA_025454725.1 of Anaerolineae bacterium. Classification (GTDB taxonomy): domain Bacteria; phylum Chloroflexota; class Anaerolineae; order Aggregatilineales; family Phototrophicaceae; genus Flexicrinis. The sequence goes on along the minus strand of JALONW010000222.1, from coordinate 6,247 downwards.
ATACCTCTCACACTCGAAATAAGTAGAAAAAAGCCCATTACGCCTAATGCAACTAATTGAAAATTTACAGTTGACATGTTTATCCTTTTTAGCTCGCATAGATACTGGTTAGTAACCTAACGAATACGGATTTAACTTCAGCAAACGCGCCATTGTGCGTCCCTACAAATCGGGTCAGGCTGTCGGGACGCGCAACGGGGCGTCCGTGATGGAATAACCTGAAGCTCTGTAGCCATTGATTAAACCTGCATACATGCTGTCCGTATTACTCATACGTGTAATCTCTACACCGGCGGCGCGGCGGTGGCGATGAATACGACCACAAATATGGCGAAACCGGCGTAAATGGCGAGGCTGGCAAGCGGGCGCGGGTCGGGGATAGCCTGCGCGGGCGGCGACTCGGCGTCCATCAGCGCGCTAATCATCTGTGCCAGCCACAAAATGCCCAGCCCCGTGACTGTTCCGGCGATGAGGTGCGTGAGCAGGCTGGCCGGGTCGGTCGGCAGATATGGGAACAGCGATGGGATGAGCAGCGCGCCCAGCGCTGCCACCGTCACGCCGCAGAACACGCCCGATACCCAAAACGGCGGGACATTCCCCGTCCGGTGCAGCCACAGCGCGTACAGCCCGTCCAGCGCCAGCAGCAGCGGCAAAATCATCAGCAGCGGCGGCGCACCGACGTACACACTGCTCAACGCGACATCTAGCGCGTAGCGGGCGGTCAGTGCCAGCACCGCGACCAGAGTCGCCGCGCCGACCATCCGAGTGGTATGCAGCGCGAGGCCACCGAATAGCGTGGCGATAAACACGATGAACGAGGACAGCAGCCAATCGGGGTAGCCGACCACCTGTAACAGTTGGCCGGTGGCGACCGTGCGCCCCCCCGCCGCGGCGAGGGCTGCCGCGTCCGCGCCGCTGGCGGCCAGCGCCATCAGGTCGGGGGCGGCATTAGCTGCGGCGTACCATTGGAAGGTGAACAGCAGCAGAAAATCGACCATGCCGCTGGTGAAGCTCAAGATAATCAACCCATCGCGCAGGCTCACACCGCCAAAACCAATCTGCCAGCGGCGGGCAGGCATCAGTGTTTTATGGTAGGCGGCGGCCAATAACCCCATTAGTAGAAACAGGATTAAAATCAGCAGGTGGGGGATTGACCACGGCGAAATATCTTCCCCGTACAGCACATGCCACACCGGGTCAGCGGCCAGCGCGTAGACCCCGAACAAACCGCCGAGAAAGCTGATTCCCAGCAGCGGCGACCCCCGAAAGCGCTGTTGGAGCGTACCTTTGGCACGGTGCATCACCGTCCACCAGCTCCACGCGCCGACGCCTAATAAAGCGATAAAACTGGCGTATAACAACAGGTGCGGACGCCACAGCAAATCTTCCCCAAACGGGACGCCGTAGGTCGAGTGCCAGATTTCATCCCACGCGCCCGCGACACCTGTGCTGATGGCGCTCAGGGTCAGCAGGAGCGCAATGGTGCTGCGCGTCGAAGCGCTCAGGGCGACCGGCGCGGCGGGCATCACCCCGGCGGGCAGCGGCTTGAGCAGCAGATACCAGCCTAGCACGCACACCGAGCCGGTGAAGATGACCATGACTGCCACGCCGGCGACGAAGGCGGGCAGGTTTTCGGCGGGCGGAAAGCCTGCCGTCACGGTCAGGATGATGAAAATAGCGATGACGGCGGCCAGCACCGCCGCAAAGGTCGTCATCTGGCGGGGATGGGTCGTGGTCGGCTGCATGGGGTGGGTATCCCGTTACTGTACATTGTTGCTTACCCCCGATGATACCGCATCAAGGGTAGTTCAGGACAAAAAAGAAAAGGGCTGGGGATAAATTTGGGATATACTGACAGCATAATGTCATATAACCCACCCGGAGCCGTCCGCCGATGATTCTGTACATTTTGCGCCATGCCCACGCCGAAGACACGCCCAATATGCCCGATGAGCGCCGCGCCTTGACCGAGAAAGGTCGCGCCAGCACGGAAGCCCTAGCCCGCTGGCTGGCACGCGAGGAAACTGACCTACAAGCGCTGTATACCAGCCCACGGGTGCGCGCTGTCCAGACCGCCGAGATTGTCGGGGAAGCGCTGGGCATGAAACCGACCGTCACCGATGTGTTGGATTTCGGCTTCATGGTCAAAGGGCTGGACAGCCTGCTCAAAGGGGTGCAGCCCGCCCACAGCGTGATGCTGGTCGGGCATGAGCCGACCCTCAGCGCGTGCATCCGCACCTTGACCGGCGCAGTCGTCCAGATGAAGAAGTGCGGTCTTGCGCGCATTGACCTTGCCAGCCTGCGCCCGCCGTATCGGGGTGAACTGGTCTGGCTGGTCCCGCCGAAGGTCGTGCGTGGCCTGATGGACGCCGGGGACTAGGGCAGCAGCGGGTTGACGTTATCGGGGACCGGCGTCAGCAGATAGACCTGAACCCAACCCGACCAACTGCGCCAGTTTTCATCGTCGTAGCCGAGGTCAATCCAATAGGGCGTGCTGCGCGGCCCACCGGTATCGGCGGCCTCACCCTCGCCGTAGCCGTTGACATAAACTCGCGTGCCATACGACACGATACGGGGGTTCACCGCCACAATCCCCTTGGTCAAAATTTTGCCGGTGGCCGTTACGTTGTCGCCACCCAGTGCTGCCGGGTGATAGCTGGTGGCGTACATCCGCAGCACGCGCCAGTACTCGCGTGGGCCGTCCGGTGTGTCGATGGTGCGGAGGACGACTCGCGTCCCGTAATTGACCACTTGGTTGACCGGCTCCTGCACGCGCACGACGCCCTCGTCGCGGCGGCTGACTTCCACGCCATCTTCATAGCGGATGCGCGTCCGGCGCTCGTCGCGCCCCGGCTGACCGGCGACCGTGACGGCGCGGGTGTCGAGTTCACGCTCGCCGTCGGCCTGATAGACCGTCTCGAACGGGACTTCGCTAACTTCGGCGATAATTTCCTCGGTGACGCGCACGACGCGCACCGCCATCCCGTCGGTGAGGTTGGCGTTTTCGGGCGGGACGGCGTAGTCCAGTCCGTTGAGCGCGACGCCCTGCTCCGCCAAGAATGCGCTGACCGTGGCGGCCTGCGTGCGCGTCTCGATGGTCGCACCATCGGCATTCAGAGTGACGGGCGCGGCGCGGTCGATGCTGATGCCCATGCCGTCGCGCAGTTCGGTGGCTGGGGGCGGCTCCACTTGGTCACCGAGGTAGAGCGTGATGCCCGCCTCGGCCAGCGCCTCCGACACCGTGTCAGCGGTGGTGGCGCGGCTGAACGTCCCAACCGCGCCGTCGCTGACCGTGATGCGGACGGCGTGGCGCACGCTGATGCGGTTGGCGGGCAGCGGGTAGCGGTCGAGCTGGTCAGCGGCCACGGGTGAGCCGTTGACCGTGATGGCGTCGTCTGCGCCAAAGCGCACCCCGGCGGCGCGCAGGATGGCGGCGGGGTTGTCGATGACCGTGCGGAACACGCTGGTCGCGCCGTCCACAGTCAGCACGACCACGCGGTCGGGGTCAGCGGCAGGCGTAGGGGTATGGACGGCGGCGCTGGCGACGGTCGGAGGGGCGTAGTAGCCCCACAGCGTCATGAGGACGAATCCGCCCGCCGCCAGCGTAAAGCCCAGCAGCGCCAGCAAACCCCACGGCATCGGGCGGCGGATTGGCTCAATGGGCTGGGTGTCGGTGGCGACTGGGCGGGTCGGTCGGGTGTCGTAGAGGTCACGCATGGGCGGGGATTACCCCATAAAGGCACTATTTGAACATCCACCCATCAGGATGCGCCATTTTGGGCGCGGCTGCAAGACGCGCTTGCCCGATTCTGTCGCCATCAGCCGACCACGTTCCGCAGCACTCCCAGCGGCCCGACCTCCAACTCGACCACATCACCGGGCTGGAGCCACGGCCCCTGCGCTTTGGTGGTCTCCAAGAGGCAGCCCGTCCCGACCGTCCCACTGCCAATCACATCACCGGGGAACAGCATCACGTCGGCGCTGGCGCGGGCGACCATCTGGCCGAAGCTGTGGTACAGGTCGCGCCAGTTGCCCTCGCCGCGCACCTCGCCGTTGACGCGCACGACCATCGGCAGGTCGTACACGCCGGGGCGCTCGGTGCGGTACGGCGCAAGCTCATCCGGCGTCACGACCCACGGGCCGAGGCTGGTGGCGAAGTCTTTCCCTTTGGCCGGGCCGAGGCCGACCCCTATTTCGCGCCGCTGTACATCACGGGCTGACCAGTCGTTCATGATGGTATAGCCGAGGATGTGTTTTTCGGCGTCTTCTGGCTGGATGTCGCGCCCGCCGCGCCCGATGATGCAGGCGACTTCCAGTTCATAATCCAGCGCGTTAGACGTTTTCGGGGCGCGCACCGTGTCATCGGGGCCGATGACCGCGCCGGGGTTCGAGAAGTAAAACACCGCCAGCTCATACCACTCTTTCGGGACCTCACGCCCCCGGTTCGCCATCGCCGTCTTGACGTGCTGCTCGAAGGCGTAGAAATCGCGCAGCGTCGGCGGGCGGGTGATGGGCGCGTACAGCTTGACCTCCGTCAGCGGGTAAGTTTGGCGGGCGTGACCGTTGAGCGTGGTGTCACTCGAACCGGCCTTGAGGCGTGCGTCGAGGTCGCGCAGCGCATCGAGGTGGGGCATCTCGCGCTGGAGCCACCCATACAGCGTGCCGCGTTCGCTCTCGCCCACCTCCACCACCGTTTCACCAACCAATAGGCCGAGGCGCGGGGCGGGGTCGTGTATCTCATCGGGCTGGGTATCAAACATCACAAGGCGCATGGTTAACAATCCCTTTCGGTGGGGCAATCTGCGAAAAATTTGCTTTTGTACGCCGTTATTTTAACGGGTCAGCAGGGCGCGCCGCCTATCCCCAACCCACCCCGCCCCACAACCCCTTACCCACCTGAGACGTACATAAACAAACGCATCCAAACATGGAATGCGTTGTACAATTCCATTTGTGAATAGGAGTACAAACGCCATGCGCGTCATCGTCCACACCGGTAAAGGTGGTGTCGGCAAGACCAGTATCTCCGCAGCCACCGCGCTGCGTTGCGCCCAGATGGGGCTGAAGACCATCGTTCTCAGCACCGATACGGCACACAGCCTCGCCGACTCGCTTGAAGTCAAAATTGGCCCAGAACCCATCCAACTGCGCGAAAACCTATGGGCGCAGGAAGTGGATGCCCGCTACTCGATGGATAAATACTGGGGTCGCTTCCAGAAATATATGGTCGCGCTGTTCAGCAAGAACGGCGTCGAAGACATTGTGGCCGAAGAGGTCACCATGCTCCCCGGCCTCGAAGAAGGCGCGCACCTGCTCTGGATTAACCAGTACGTGGAAGAGGGTTTCTACGATGTCATCATCGTGGACGCCGCCCCCACCGCCGAGACACTGCGCCTGCTCAGCCTGCCCGATGTCATGCGCTGGTGGCTGGAGCGTGTCCTGAGCCTGACGCGGGGCGTGAGCCGCGTGCTGCGCCCGATTGGTCGCTTAATGGGACGTGGCAAAGACAGCATCCCCGACGACGAGGCGTGGCAGCAGGTACGCGACTTGTTCGACACACTCGACAAAGTGCGCGATTTGCTGGCCGACCCCGAAAAGTCGAGCATCCGGTTGGTCCTCAACCCAGAGAAAATGGTCATTAAGGAGACGCAGCGGACGTATACGTACCTCAACCTGTACGGCTACGCCACCGACGCCATCTTGTGCAACCGCATCATCCCTGAGGACGTGACTGACCCGTATTTCGCCCAGTGGAAAATCAAGCAGCAGGAAAACCTCGCCTTCATCGAGGAGGCCTTCGGCGGCCTGCCCGTGCTGAAAGCCCCGCTGTTCGGTGGGGAAGTCAGCGGTAAGGAACACCTCGACCGGCTGGCCGACGCGCTGTACGGCGATCGCAGCCCGGTTGACCGCATGTTCGACGGCAGCACGCACAAGATTGAGAAACACGCCGAAGGTGGCTATGTGTTGAGCGTCCCGCTGCCGTTCGCCGACAAAGACGACATGGACCTCTACCGTTCGCGGGACGAGCTGACGCTGCGCGTCGGGCCGTACCGCCGCAATATTGTCCTCCCCTATGCCCTGTGGGACTTGGAGATAGCCGATGCAAAGTTCATCGACGCAACCCTTAACATCCGCTTCATCGCCAAATAACCTCAACAGGGCTGAGTCTAACCCGCCAATGACCGCCACCAGCGCCGACGGCATGGTGACCGGCATCTACGGCGCGACTGACAAGTTCCGGGGTGCG
>JALONW010000221.1 GCA_025454725.1 Anaerolineae bacterium | reverse complement strand
AGGTTGCCCGCCGCGTCGAAGCGGGCACGCAGGTGGTCATTTTCCAGCAGGTCGGGGCGCACGCTGACGTTGCTGGGCGGCGCGGCAGCTTCGCCCGGCGCTGCCGTCACGGTCAGGCCGCTGAACGGCGCCAGCCCACCGGGGACATGCACCAGCCAGCCGTTTTCGGTCGGCTGAGCGGGGCAGGGCTGACCGTCCGATGCGTGGTAGGCTGTTCCATCGGCCAGCGCGGGCAAAATCACGTTGACCGACCGGGCGAAGCTGGTCGTGTTGAAGACGGTGTAGGCGGTGCCGTCGGCGCTGGGCGCGGCCAACACGTCAAGCGCGCTGTCCCGCAAGGCGATGGCCTGCGCGGTGATGGTGTCGAATTGGCGGCGGCTGTCGTCGTAGACTGCGCCGATGCTGCTGCCCGGCAGAATGTCGTGGAACTGGTTGAGCAGCAGCGTCCGCCACACCTCGTCCAGCGCGGTGTGGGGGTAGGTGTAGCCGCTGGGGGTGAGGGTCGCGGCGGTGTTGCACAACTCGGTATCGTGCAGCAGCACCTCGGTGCGGCGGTTGGCGCGCTTAATCCACGCTTGGCTGGTCAGAGTCCCCTGATGGGTTTCAAGGTATAGCTCCCCGTCCCAGACCGGCAGGCGCTCATCGACCTGTTGGCGCAGCGCGGCAAAGAAGTCACGCACCTTGCCCTGTATCGTGAGCGGCACGCCGGGGAATTTGTCGAGTGCGGCGAGGTTTTCCAGCATATCCGGCTCTGGGCCACCGCCGCCGTCGCCCCAGCCATAGGCCATCAGCGCGACGGTGGGCGAGTATTTATCCTTCGAGCGCTGCCACGTCTCGATGACTGATTGAGCGTTAGCGTCAGCGTTGTAAGTGGCAATCCTCAGCCAAGACTGCATCGGTGTCGGTGTGATGTGCGAGAGGATGCGCGTGCCGTCCAACCCCTCCCACCAGAACGAGTCGTAGGGGAACTCGTTGCGCTCGCTCCAGCGCAGTTTGGTCGTGAAGAAGCCCTCCATGCCTGCCCCGCGTGCGATTTGCGGCAGGCTGGCCGGGAAACCGAAGGTGTCGGGCAGCCACAGCACCTTGGTCTCGTGCTGTGCGCCGAAATGCTCGTGCAGGAAGCGTCGCCCATAGATGAACTGGCGCACGAGGCTCTCCGCGCCGGTGATGTTGCAGTCGGCCTCGACCCACATCCCGCCCATCGGCTCCCAGCGTCCCGATTCGACCGCTTTTTGGATGCGGGTGAACAGCTCCGGCATATCCTCACGGGCAAAGTCATAGAGCTGCGGCTGACTCTGCGAGAAGTGATAGGCCGGGAACTCGTCCATCAGGTGCAGCGCGGTGTGGAAGGTGCGGACCGCCTTGCCACGGGTGTGGCGCAGCGTCCACAGCCACGCCGTGTCGATGTGGGCGTGTCCGGCGGCGTAGACAGTGAAAGCGGGCGTATAGGGCATGGCCGCCAACGCATTTTTGAGGTGTTCCAGCGCGGCAGCGACCGACTGGTAGAAGCGTTCGCCCAACGGGTGGCGCGTGTCGAGGGTGGCGAAGGTATCGGTCAGCAGATTGAGCAGGCCAAGGCCGGTCGGCGCGTCGGGCGGGAGGTTTTCGACCACGCCAATTGCGGTGCGCGCCAGCGCCACAAAATCACGGGTCGGTGCATCGACCAGCACGACTGAACACGGCAAGACGTAGAGCAGTTGGCGGTCATCGCCGGTCAGCGAATTGCCTAAGCCGGTCCAGCCTTCCAGCGTCAGGCTGTGCAGGTCGTAGTCCTTACGCCCTGCGTCGAGCATCAGCAGGTTGTGGCGCGTATCAACCGTGGTGAACGGCTTCCCGTCGATGGTGATGAGCGCTTCTGGGTGGGCGTTGAAACTGTCGCTGGCATCGCCCAGCGGCAGATGCAGCCCAATCGGGGCGTCCAGCGGCCAGCCTTCTGGGATGCGGTACGACCCGCGCAGGGTAAAGTCCCTGTCCCATTCACCCCAATAGGTGTGGTATGGGAGAGGGACCGGCGTCGGGTCATTCGGGGCGGCGGGCGGCGCGCCAGTGATGGAGAAGGTCGGCAGTTCGTGGCGGGCGCGGAAGCGGTGCGCGGCGATAAACAGGAGACGGGCTTTAAGCCGATTTAAGCGTTCTTGCCAAACATCAAACATCCAGAAGCCTTTTTACGGTGCGATATACATGGTCTAGACCAGTATAACACCGCTGTCCGCCCCGCCAACCCTCTTTGGCTGGAGGCGTAGGAAAGCCGTCAGGGGCGGCTACCCCGCATCCTCCCCGTCGCGCACGAACACCGGGATGCGGTCAATCGGCGTGCTGACCGTGACGGTTTGGCCGCCCGCCAAGCGCTCGCCCGTCCAGAAGTCGCGCCACTCACCCGGCGGGAGTGCAACCGGCCATGAGTCTACGCCCGGCTCGGTCACGGGCGAGATGAACAGGCTGCGCCCAAAGAAATAATCATACGGCGCGGCGGTGGGGTGCGTGATTTGCGCGGCGCGCATCATCGGTTGGTCCCCGGTGCGCGCTTGGATGTTCCACGGCGTACGGTCGTTGGACGGCTGACGGTGCGCGTTGTATTCCGAGTGATACTGCATGACTGGGCAGAAGGTCGCCATCGCAGCGGCGCGCAGGTACAGCTCAGCGGTCGGGATGTCGCCGCTGAAGCCGCCGAAATCCCAACCCCAGAACGCGATGCCCGACACACCCGCCGACAGCCCAGCCAATATCGAATGGCGGAAAGCGTCCCATGTCGAATTTTCGTCGCCCGCCCAATGCAGCGGTGAGCGCTGCGACCCCGCCGCGCCCGCCCGACTGAAGGTGATGGCGTCGGGACGGTGCTGGCGCGCAAAATCGTAGTAGGCTTGGGCGTAAAGCTGCGGGTAGGCGTTCCATAACTCATCGCCGCGCCGCCCGTCGTGGAACACCACCGATTCGCCCCATAGGTGTTCGCCGCCGTCGGTCTTGAAACCGTCGATGCCGATGTCGTCCAGCAAATAAGCGCGCTTGCCCAGCCACCACTCACGCTCGGCGGGGTTGGTCACGTCCCAGATGGCTCCGCCGCGAAACCAGAACGGTCGGACGGCGTGCAGTGACCCGTCGGCCTCGCGCACGCCGAAACCCGACTCGCGGTAGTGGGCGCTGTCGGCGTCGTGCTGAGCGTGCGGCTCTGGCGCAGCTTTCAACACCGGAATCTGCCAGAGCAGCACCTTGACCCCCTGCGCGTGCAGCGCATCGACCATGCCTTTGGGGTCCGTCCATTTGCCGTCCGGCGGGAAGGTGAAATCGGTGTAGCGCGGCTGATGGCTGCCGGGCTGAGGGGTGTACTGTGCGTCGTTCCAGATGTAGAAGGTGGTCTCGTCGCTCCATGCCTCGATGACCAACACCGACGGCTGAATGCCGTGCGCCAGCGACTGCTCGACCTCGTGCATCACCCGCGCCTGCGAATTCCACTCGTTGCCGCTCATCCACAGTCCAAACGACCACTCCGGCGGCAGCGCGACTGGCCCGGTCGCTTGCGCGAACGCGCCGACCACCTCGAACGGGTCACTGCCGTGGAATGGGACGAGGCGCAGCGCGCCGTCCGCGCCGAGGTCGGCCTCCAGCGTCCAGCGGTCGGGCTGGCTGGCGGCGAGGTCGAACTGCATCCAGCGCAGGCTGTCCACGTACAGGCTAAATCCGCCATTGTCCGCTGACCATGCCAGCAAAAACGGGATGGGCATGTATGTCTTTTGGCCGTGATTCTTGTACTGCTCATAACAGCGCACATCCATCACGTTGCCGCGCTGATTTAAGGCGTTGAAGCGCTCACCGAGACCATAAAACCCGACGTCCGGCGCGCAGTTGACCGTCAGGCGGACGCGGCGGACGGTCTGACCGTCGGTCAGCCATTCGACCGAGAGTACAGCGGGCAAGCCGGGTGCGTTCAGAGTGTCGGCATCCTCGCTGAGGATGATCGACCCGTCAGCGGCGGGGATCAGGCCGCCGCCCGCCGTCCATGCCTCACCGACCAATGTATAGCGCTCGGTGGTCACGCCGTCGGCCTCGACCCAATAGGTCAGCGTCTGGCCGAGTGGCGGAGCGGTCAGCGGCACGTGCCACACATCCTGTTCAATGCGGACGATGCGCTCTAAATATTCCGCGCCGACGCCCTCCTCAAATTCGGGCTGCCAACCCGATATCCGCACCGCCTCGGTTGACGGGAGCGCCGCCCCGTCTAACTCAGCATGGACGGTCACGCGCTGGGCGACCTGCGCTGGTCGGGTGGCGATGCCGACCGTGAAGGCCTCGCCCGCCAGCGGTCGGCGCGGGCTGCGCTCCTCTGGGAGCTGTTCGTAAGGGTGTTCTTGACCGTAAGGGGTGTGGACGACGGTAAAGGCGGTCATTGGACGGGGGCTTTCTGCCGGATGGCGTCATCGAGGATCAGATACATGGCGTGCGACCAAAGCAGCGGGTTGGCGGATGTCCCCCACTTGGTAATCCAGCCTTCGAGGTAAGATGGGTCGAGCAGGTGGCCTTCGGTCTGTTCGGGCAGGTGGCCGCCCGCAGTGGCCTGCGACTCAATCCATGCCCGCAGCGCGCGCGCTTCGTCCAGCCGCCCCAATTCGACGTAGACCCAGCCCAGCCACGCCGCCAACAAAACCCACTCGCCGCCGCCAAAATACGTGTCGTCACGGTAGCGGTAGACCCCGCCGCCGGGGACGTGCAAATCGCGCTCAATTTGGGCCAGCGTCGCCAAAAACACCGGGTCATCGACCGGGAGCAGTCCAAACGGGACTGCCGACCATAACAGGCTGGCATCGACCAACTTACCCGGCGCGGGGTCGGGCGGGATGAACTTGCTCAGGCCGCCGTAATCGGCGATGCCGTGGCGCAGCGCGTGATGTCGGATGGCGTCGATTAGGCTGGCCGGGACGAGGTCGGCCTCATAGCCTGCCACCGCCGATAATCCCCCGTAGAGCGCCGCCAACGTCGCGGTATGCACGCGGTCGCGGTGTTCTTCCCAACAATCATAATTCGGGGAGGTCCACAACGCCGACAAATAGCGCACCAGCAGTACAACCGCCGGGCGCGCTTCCGGCCACAGCGCGGGGTCGTGCTGTCGGCAGTGCTGAACCAGCCCCCACAGCCATGCGCCGTAGCCGTCCAGTTGGAAGTCCGGCCAATCCTCTTGGCCGAGCGCACCGTCCAGCGCGAACCGGGTCGGCAGATAATCGTGTTCGGCCACCGCGAGGCCGTCTTGCAGCTTGAGCAGCAGCGCCTCGACCTTGGGGGCGTAGCGGACGAGGGTCTGCGTTGCCCAGCGGTGAAAGCGTCCGGCGCTCTCGTGCTGACCGACGGTGTCCATCGCGTGGGCGATCCACGCGCCGTCGCGCAGCCACGAATAGCCGTACTGCGAGAAGGTCGGTGAGGCGACGTAAGCGCCGTTGGCGGCCTGCCCCGCCCGAATGACCTCTAAGCTGACCCGGCGCAGGTCAACGGCCATGTGTTGCGCGTCCATGCATTCTCTTTCGTGTTGGTTTGAGGGATGAGATGGAAGGTGAGGTTTTTGGCTGGAATGGTGTCGTAGCCCCCTCACCCCCTAGCCCCCTCTCCCTCACAAGCGGAGAGAGGGGGAATCCGGCTCGACATTGAAGAAGAATGTGCGAGATGTTAAACAGGTTAAGGACACCATTCCTGCCAAATATCTCATATCCGCACCCCCTTCGCCCCGCTTGTGAGGGAGAAGGGGGCAGGGGGATGAGGGGTTACCCGTTCTACTGAATCAGCTCATCCAGCGCGGCCTTGGCCTCGTCGAGGGCTTCTTGGGCGGTCAGTTCACCGTCCAGCACGCGGGTGATGAGGGCGTTCACGGCGTCCTGCATCTCGTTTTGGCGCTCGATGACCGGCGGGGTGACGGGGCTTTCCAGCGCTTGGAAGACGGCGGCGCGGTTGGCGGGCGGGGTCAGCTCAAGGTAGGCCTCGAAGTATTCCGGCTGGTCGAGTGCGGGCAGTTCCCAACCGCTCTCAACGCGCACGGTAGCGGCGGTCTCGCTGGCGGTCAGGAATTCCGACCACAGCGCGGCGGCTTCGGGGTTAGCGGTGGTGGCCGAAACCGCCACGCCGTTGGCGAAGAAGTGGTGCGCGTTCTGGTTGATGGCCGGTTCAATCTGCACATCCCACGCGAACGGAGCGTCTTGGAACGCGCCGAACATCCAAATGCCGGTGACCAGCATCCCGACGTTGCCGCTGAGGAACAGCTCGCTGTCCGAGACGCCCGACAAGTCGGCGGCGCTGGGCATCAAGTCGCTGTCGATGAAACCGACCATGGTCGAGAGCGTCTCGACGCAGGCTTCCGAGTTGATGGTCGATTCGGTCATGTCCTCGTTGAAGAAGCTGCACTCGCCGTTCTGCGCGGCCTTCTTATAGAACTCCCAGAACTGAACGGGCGAGAACAGACCCCACACGTCGTCGCCCAGCGCGTCGATGGCCTCAGCGGCGGCGGTGGCTTCTGCCCAAGTCCACTCGGCGGTCGGGTATTCGACACCGGCTTGGTCAAACAGGTCGGCGTTGTAGAACATCAGCACGGTCGAGAAGGTTTCGGGGAGCGCCAACTGTGCGCCCTCGTACTGGAAGGCCTCCAGCGCGCGGGGATAGTACGGCGCGTCGCCGCTGAGGTATTCGCTGATGTCCAGCAGCGTGTCGTTGGCAGCGTAGGTCACGAAGTTCTCGTAATTTAGCTCGAACACGTCCGGCGCGTCGCCGCTGACCACATCGGCCTGAAGCAGGGTGAAGTAGTCGGCGAACGGGGCGGTGGTCACCTCGACGGTGATGCCGGGGTTGGCCTCCTCAAAGGCGGCGATGATGGTGTCGAGTTCCTCAAGATAGTCCGGCGCTGCCGAGAAGGTGAAGTAGCGCAGCGTGACCTCCTCTTGGGCGGCGGCGGGTAGGATGAAGGTGCAAGCCAACATCAGCACCACAAAAAACAGCTTGGTCGTCTGGCGTAACATGGTTTTAGGTCCTCTTTGAAATTCACGACGGACTACAAAAGTCTTGCCATTTCATCGCGCCTGCACACGGGCGGCGCGTCGAAACCAGAGAAAGGGAAGGGCGGCGTTAGCCCTTGATGCCGCTGCTGACCACGCCCGCCACAAACCAGCGCTGGGCGAACAGGTAGACCAGCAAAATCGGCAGGACGGCCACCACCGACCCGGCCATGACCATGTTCCACTCGGTCAGGGCGCGCGGGCCCGCTTGCAGCGTCGCCAGCGCGACGGGGAGCGTCATGACCTCCTCGCGGCGGGCGGTGAACAGCGGCCACAGGTAAGCGTTCCACGACCCCATAAAGCTGAACACGGCCAGCGTCGCTAGGGCGGGGGTCGAAAGCGGCAGGATAATCCGCCAGAAGATGGTGAAGTGGTTCGCGCCGTCCACAAAAGCCGCCTCCTCGAAGTCTTTGGGCAGTCCCAAGAACGACTGGCGCAGCAGGAACACGCCGAACGTGCTGAACATGCCCGGCACAATCAGCGCGGCGTAGTTGTTGACCCAGCCCAGCGAGCGGACGAGGATAAACTGTGGGATAACCAGCACGACCGCTGGGATCATCATGGTGGTGAGGTACAGCACAAAGACGGTATCGCGCCCGCGCCAGCGCATCCGGCTGAAGGCATAAGCCGCCATCGCCGAAATGATGATTTGTCCGACGGTGCTGGCGATGGCGACGAACGCGCTGTTAAAGGCCGTCCGTCCGAGGTCGATGCGCTCCGCAAGCTGGGTGTAGCTCTCGAAGGTCAGCGGGTCGGGGAGGAGCTGCGGCACGGCCTGTAGGATGTACTGCTGCGGCTTGAGCGAGGTACTCAGCATCCACAGGAACGGCAGCACCATCAGCGCGACGATGCCCATCATCAGCGCATATTGAGCGGCGGTGCGGGCGACCTGTCCCCACGCGGTCGGGGTGGCAGGCGGCACCAGCGGCGCGGCCAAGGGGAAGGTTTTAGTCTGTTTCATAGTGAACCCACCGTTTCTGTAGGCGCAGTTGGACGAGCGTAATAGCGAAAATCAGCGCGAACAGCACCCACGACATGGCCGAGGCGTAGCCCATGCGGTTGTAGCTGAAGGCGTTGCGGACGACCTCGGTCACGATCACCTCGACCTGACGGTCGGCTGCGCTGTCGCGCATCGGCATCAGCCAGACCTGCTCGAACATCTGAAAATAATTAATCAGCAGGGTAATCAGGACAAAAAACATGGTCGGCGTGAGCAGCGGCAGGGTGATAAAACGCGCGACCTGCCAGCGCCCCGCCCCGTCGATGTGGGCCGCCTCGTACAGCGTGTTGGAGATGGATTGCAGCCCGCCGAGGTACAGCAGCGCGATATAGCCGACATCCTTCCAAACGCTGGTGATGACCATGGCGGCGACCGCCGTACCGGGGTCGAACAGCCACGCCGGGCCTTCGATGCCCACGAGACCCAGACCATAGTTAATCAGCCCATAGGCCGGGTTGAACAGCCATTTCCAGATGAGCGAGACGACCACCCACGACGCCACCACTGGCAGGAAACTGGCAGCACGGACGACCAGCATCCCGCGCACCTTTTGATTGAGCAGCAGCGCCAGCGCCAACCCCAGCACGAACACGACCGGCACATATAAGGCGATAAAGGTCAGCGTATAGCCCAACGCCGTCCAGAAGCGGTCATCACCCGCCAGCTCGACAAAATTGTCCGTCCCAATAAATTCCGGCGGCGACAGCAGGTTCCAGTCGTTAAAGGCGTACCAGAACGAGGACAGGATGGGCAGCACGACGAACACCCACAGCCCAATCAAGCTGGGGCCGAGGAAGGCCGCAACCCATGCCCACTTCACCAGCCCTTTCTGTTCGACCATAATTTTTTACATCCCCATCTTTCACTGAATGAAATAACGTCGGTAAAAAATTTAGCGCCCGTTCATCCCGTCAACCGCAAGCCTGCCCGCTGCTTCGGAGGTGGGGGAGCCGAACACTTTACTAATCACCACGCTGGCCGCGCCCCGCGCCCATGCCCGGTCGTCGGTCGGTTCGATGACTGTCCGCCGCCAGCATCGGCTCGACGCGGTAGCGCCCGGCAGCGATGCCTTCGCCGCTGACGATGACCAGTTCTGGGCTGATGATGTTCACGAGGTTGGCGATCCCCGTTCCTAGCAGCGTTCCGCTCTCGGCAAGGGCGCGGATGGCCGTTTCGCTGCCCGCGTCGGCCTGTGTGACCACCTCTGCCAGCGACGATGCGCCGGGAACCGCCGCCACAACCGCCGGGTCAGCTGCCAGCGTTTCGAGGGTGTTGGCCGCGCCGTCCGCCGACAAGATGACGGTGTGACCGAATTCACCTGCGCCGCCGAACGCGCCCTGATACAACTGTCCCTTGATGACCATGCCCATCCCGATACCGCGCCCAACCGTCACGACGATAAAATGGGTGCGATTGTAGCCTGCGCCGAACAACTGCTCGGTGATGGTCAGGGTGTTCACATCGTTTTCGACGTAAACCGGGAGC
>JALONW010000220.1 GCA_025454725.1 Anaerolineae bacterium | reverse complement strand
ACCCACAGCGCGGGTGTCACCGCAAAGGCGATTAAAATGGCGGCGATAAAATAGCGGACCGCGAGACTCAACTCTTTGCGGCTGAACAGCGGCTTGCCGCGACGCTTGGGAATCATGGGCAGCGGTTGGGCGGATGGGTTCATCATGCGTTGGCCTCCCCAAAGTTCCGGGTAATCCGCATCTGGAAGACCACCAATACGCTGACCAGCAGGAACAGCAGCACAGTGATGGACGCCGCCAGCCCGTAATCGGTCACGTTGGAGGTGGTGAAGGCGAGGCGGTACACGAACGAAATTAGGATGTCGGTATAGCCCATCGGGACGATGGTGTTGGGCATCGGCGGGTTGCCGTAGTTGAAGATGTAGATGACGTTGAAGTTGTTGAAATTAAATGTAAACGACGCAATCAACAGCGGCATCATCACGCGCAGCAGCAGCGGCAGGGTGATGTGGCGGAGCTTATTCCAACTCCCCGCGCCATCGACCACTGCCGCATCGTAAATTTCAGCGGGGATAGACCGGATTGCGCCCGCCGTGATGACGTAGAAATAGGGGTACGACAGCCACACATTGACCATAATGACGCCGATGCGCGTCCATGTGGTGTTCTGGAACCACGAGGGCGAACTGCCGAACAGCGATTCGAGGATGGGTGCGACAAAGCCAAGGTCGGGGTTAAGCATACTGCGCCAGATAAGGATGGAAATCAGCACCGGGATGGGCCACGGGATAATCAATAGGGCGCGGATGATGCGTTTGCCGGGTAGGTCGTCGAACAGCAGCGTGACCACCAGCCCCAAGATGAAGCTGAAAATGACCGACCCCAGCGCGAACGCGATATTCCAGACCAGCATCCCCAGCAGCGGCTGACGGAAGCCCTCGTTGCCCAAAAAGTTCTCGAAGTGGCGCAACCCGATGAATTCGATATAACCGATGTTGAGGGTTTCGCCGGACTCTGAGGTGAATGTCCCCTCGATGGGGCGGTAGAGTGTGTCGGTCTCAAGGTCGAGGATGGCGTCTTGTGCCGCG
The DNA here is from genome assembly GCA_025454725.1 of Anaerolineae bacterium. Lineage (GTDB taxonomy): Bacteria > Chloroflexota > Anaerolineae > Aggregatilineales > Phototrophicaceae > Flexicrinis. The sequence goes on along the minus strand of JALONW010000220.1, from coordinate 5,679 downwards.
TCATAACGGTATTTGGGCTGGAGCGCCGCCGCCTCGCGCAGTGACCGGACGCGCACGGCTTCCGGCGGTTGTCCGAAGTCGATTTGGCTGAGTTGGGCGATAATCGGGACGGTCTGGTTGGTCGGCAGGCGGGTATAACCGTCCACCGAGTCCGGGATTCCGTCGGTGTCCAGCGCGCCGACGCTGCTCGGCGGCGTCCCCAGCGGCACGCCCGGCAGCGCGAAACTTCCCACGCCGTCGGCATCGGTCAGCCACAACGCATACGCCCCGTCATCTGATTGGAAGGCCGCCCAACGGTAGGTCAGGCCGCCCTCTGAGAGATAGGTCTCGGATTCCAGTCGGGTGATGGCCTGCTGTTTCGCCATCAGGTGGCCGCTGCCCATGTTGGTCATGCTGAGGTAGACGGTGTAGAACAGCGGGTAGAGCGTGAACAGCATCGCCAGCGCGATACCGCCCGCCAGCCAGCGCAGCGGGGTGAACTGCCGCCGGACATAGGTCAGCGTGAGGAAGACGACCACCGCACTTAGGGCAGACGCCAGCGGGAGCAGTCCCTGTCCCATCAGCGATGTGACCAGCCACAGCGCGCCCACCAAGAATACCCCCAGCACCGCCAACTGGATGGCATATGCCCGCGTGGGGAGGACGACCGAAATCTTGTTCATCTCATTTTTCAGCCTGAAAATTTGCCGATACAGTAAACAATGGACTTTATGACAACGATTTTACAGATGGAAAAAGAACCTCACCCCTGCCCCTCTCCCTAAGAGAGGGGGCTATGTTCGACGGGTGGGTATCCCCCTCTCCACAGGGAGAGGGGGATGGGGTGTGAGGTTGGTGGGTTTCCCCACACGTTTTCCCTTATTCCTCAACCTGCGCGAGGATTTGCTCGACGGCCACGTCCAGCGCTTCTTGCGGCGACAGCTCGCCCTGTGCGACCAATGCACCGGCGTTCACCCACGCATCCCACACGTAGCCCATCGCTGGGATGGACGGCATCGGAACGGCGTTGATGCCAGCGGCGTTGAAGCCCGCGGTGTCGGGGTCGGTGGCCGACTCGAAAATCGACGCCCACGCCGATGGGCGCGGCTCAGCGTCGAAAATCATCTGATAGTTTTCTTCGTTCGCCAAGAAATCGACCGCGAATACCTCCGCGAGGATGGCGTTGGGCTTGTTGGCGTTGATGACGATGCCCTGCACGCCCAAGAACGGATAACCGGCCTCGCCACCCTCTTCCGCAGCCGGGAAAGCGGTAATCTCGTAGTTGACGCCTGCGGTCTCGAAGCGGTTGATGGCCCACGGGCCGGTCAGGATGAAGGCCGAGCGCCCGGTCTCAAACTGGACGTGCGCCGCTTCCCAGTCGATGTTCTCGGAAATCAGGCCGTCTTCAATCAGACCCTCGACCCATGTCAGCGCGGCGACCATGCCCTCGCTGTTCATGCCAATGTCTTCCGGCGTGTAGTTCCCGGCCTCGTCGCGCCCGAAGATGTAGCCGCCGAACGCGGTGAACAGTGGATAGCTGTTGTAGGTCAGGTCGGGCAGCCCAATCACCGAGTCGATGTCGCCGTTGTCGAGCAGTTCCGTACCGATTTCGGCTACTTCATCCCATGTGGCGGGGGCTTCCGGCACGAGGTCAACGTTGCGGAAAAACCCGATGTTCTCGACCGCCAACGGCACGCCATAAAGCTGACCGTCATAGGTGAAGCCGTCTAGCGCGCTGGGCAGATAGTTCTCGGCGATGTCGCCGAGGTCAATCGGCAGCGCCGCGCCGTTTTCGACAATGGGGCCGAGGTTGTCGTGCGGGATGATAATCATGTCTGGGCCTTCGCCCGACGCAGCGCCCAGCGTCATGGCGTTGCGGATTTCGCTGAGGTCAACGACCTGCACCGTGACCGGCACGCCGTATTCGGCCTCGAACGCCGCGCCCAACTCGGTCAGCACTTCTAGGCGGCCATCGTCATAAATCCAGATGGTCAGCTCACTGTCCTGCGCGCTGACGGTCAGGCTGACGGCCAGCATCGCAACCAGTACGAATAACGAAACAAACTTCTTCATGGTGTTTAGCCCTTTCAAGGTCGGTAAAGACCTGCCCACAGAATAACACTTTGACTGCTTTTGATGATGTCAACACGTGTTGACTACTCATGTAGAAATAGTATAGACTTTGCCTCATCGAAAAGTCAACCTTTTCAAATTCCCACTAGGATTGACCCCATGCGGATGGTTCAGAGCTTTAACCAAGATTGGTTGTTCGCCCCAGAACGGTTGGCACATGACGCGCCCGACCAGCGGTTTAAGGTCGTCAGCCTGCCGCACACCAACCGACTGTTTACCCATCACAGCGTAGACAACACGGCGTATCAGTTCGCCTCGACCTATCGCAAACTATTCGTGCTGGGTGCGGGGATGCTGGACGGGCGGCGCGCGTTTATCGACTTTGATGGGGCGATGCTGGTCACGACGGTCTGGTTGAACGGGCAGTATATCGGCACGCACCGGGGCGGTTTTACCCCATTCTCGTTTGAATTGACCGGATACCTAACGCCCGGCGAGAATGTGCTGACGGTCTACGTAGACGCGACCGAATCGCCGAACGTTCCGCCCTACGGCGGCTTGGTCGATTACCTGACGTTCGGTGGGCTGTACCGCGATGTCCATCTGCGGCTGGTCGAGCCATGCCACATCGTGGACGTGTTCCCCAAGCCGGTTGATGTGCTGACCGCGCCCGGTCTCGACTGTCAGATTAAGCTGTCGCAGCCCCCGACCGACGCTCATCTGACGCTGACCCTGACCGACGCGGGGGGCGTGGTGGTCGCACGGCATCAGCACGCCGTCAGCGACGAACAAGCTGATTTGTCGCTGCGCGGGCTGGGCGACATTACACTGTGGTCGCTGGATAATCCGGCGCTTTATCGGCTCTCCGTCGAGCTGTTGCAGGGTGGGGTGGTCAGCGACTTTATGGAGGTGCGCTTTGGCTTCCGCCATGCCGAGTTCTGTCCCGACGGCAATTTTTACCTCAACGGGCAGCCGTTAAATCTGTTTGGGCTTAATCGCCACCAGACCTACCCGTTCATCGGGGCAGCCGCACCCAAACACCTACAGCAGTTAGATGCCGACATCCTCAAGCACGAGTTGGGCTGCAACATCGTCCGCACCTCACATTACGCCCAATCGACGTACTTCCTCGACCGCTGCGATGAAATCGGCCTACTGGTGTTCGAGGAGCTGGCGGGCTGGCAGCACATCGGCGATGAATCGTGGCAGAAACTGGTGATGGACGACCTGCGCGCCATGATTGAGCGCGACCGCCACCGCCCATCGGTCATCCTGTGGGGGGTGCGGGTCAACGAGTCGCCGGATGATGAGGGATTCTACGGCGAGACCAACCAGCTCGCCCGCACGCTCGACCCCACCCGCCAAACCGGCGGAGTCCGAAACTTCATCCAAAGCCAGTTTTTAGAAGATGTGTTCACGCTCAACGACTTCCCAGAGGGCATCCAACAGCCACTGGTGCGCCCACATCTAATCACCGAGTTCGGCGGCCATCTGTTCCCGACCAAGACATGGGACCACGAGGAGCGCCGTGTCGAACACGCGCTGCACCACGCCCGCAAACACAGCCTCCAGCGCGCTCACCCCGACGTTGCCGGGGCGATTGGCTGGTGCGCGTTCGACTATCACACGCACAAAGAATTCGGTTCTGGGGACCGCATCTGTTACCACGGCGTGATGGACATTTATCGCCTGCCGAAGATGGCCGCTTATTTTTACCGCAGCCAGAAGCCACCGACCGAGGAGGTCGTGCTGCACGCCGCCACCAATTGGACGATGGGCGACCGTTCCGGCGGCGGCAACAACCCGCTGACCATCTTCAGCAATTGTGAGGCGGTTGAGGTGTTCATCGGCGATGAATTTCAGGGGCGATTCCTGCCCGATGCCGAGCAGTATCCGGCGCTGGCACATCCCCCGTTCACGGTGCGCTGGCCGGAACCGTATAATCCATGGGGAACGCCCTTCCGTGACTTGACCGTGCGCGGCTACATCGGCGGCAGTGTGGCCGCCGAACAGCGCATCGACGCCAGCCACACCCCCGACCGGCTGCGTGTCAGTCTCAGCACCGACCGGCTCAAACCCGACGGCGCAGACCTTGCCCGCTTGGCCGTGGCGGTGGTCGATTGCTACGGGAACGTCCTGCCTTACCACATGCACCCCGTCCGTTTCTCATTAGAAGGAGACGGCTGTCTGGTCGGGGCCAACCCGCTGGTGCTGCTGGGCGGGCAGGGCGCTTGTTATGTAAAATCAGGGCGGCGGGCGGGTGTCATCACCGTGCGCGCCGAGGTGGATGGTCTGGCGTCGGTGTTGGTGCGCCTGACCGTCGGGGGCTGACCTCACCGCCCTAAAAGCGATAAACTTGTCATTAAAAGGAACAACCGCCGTTATGTCGCAGCAGAACCCCGTGACCCAAGAGGATGTCGCCCGTCGCGCAGGTGTATCGCGGGCGGTGGTGTCCTACGTCCTCAACAACGGCCCGCGCAAGGTCTCTGAGGAGACGCGCCGCCGGGTGCTGCAAGCCATCAACGAGCTGGAATATCGCCCCAATGAGTTCGCCCAACGCCTCAAGCAGGGCAGTGAGGCCGCGCAAAATACCATCGGCATCGTGACGGGTGGGAATGGGTTCAACCTCTTAGCGCGCCCGTACTACAACGTCATCTTGTCGGGGCTGTATGACCATGCCTATCAGCAGGGGCAGCAAATCGGGTTTCTGGCGTACTGGGAGGCGCTGAAAGACCCTATCTTCTTTAATAAGCATATCCACGAGCAGGAAATATCGTCGCTCATCCTGATTCTACCGTCGCTGATTCCGGATGAGCCGCAAGACCGCCAGCTTTTTGAGCAGATGGTGGCGCGCATCCCCAACCTTGTGTGCCTAGAGGAAAGCGTGAATGGACTGCCGACCGTCATGTTTGACCGGGCGGAGGCGGCGCGTATCGCCATGTCGCACCTGATTGGTCTCGGCCACCAGCGGATTGTGTTCATCGGCATCAATGACCAGCGCGTGACCGGCCACCATCAGGCGCTGATGATGCACCAGCTCCCGTATGACGAGTCGCTGGTGCATTTCCTCAATCCAGCAGTGCTGCCCGCCCAATCGGCCTATGACATCATCGCCCAGAAGCTGCGTGCCGGGGACAATTTTACGGCCATCTTCACCGCCACCGATGAAGCGGCTATCGGCGCGATTGCGGCAGTCAAAGACTATGGCCTGCGCGTGCCAGAAGACATCGCGGTCGCGTCAATTGATAATCTTGAACTCTCGGAGATGGTGCGCCCGGCACTGACGACGGTGGACATCCCCAAACAAGCGCTGGCGCGCCATGCCATCCAGTCCATCATGACGCGCACGGCGTTCCCTGACCAGAACCACGTCTCAGTGGTGCTGCCGACCAAGCTGATTGTGCGCGATTCATGCGGGACGAAGTTGGTGAAGGGGTAGTTGGTTTAATGATACTGGTGCTGCATGACCTTCATCAAAGATGCCCGCTATGCTGAACGCTAGGAACAGGTGACCATTTATATTGATGAAGTCGGACCGATGAGTCTTTGAGTATATCTACCCTATGATGCTCAAAGATTTCACCCTCGGATTTGTCTTTAAATTTCCCGTTTCCGCAGTACAAACCT
>JALONW010000219.1 GCA_025454725.1 Anaerolineae bacterium | reverse complement strand
ACCGGGTCGGCGGCGCACATCGGTCTCGGCACGGACTGGGACGGCGGTTTCGGGTCGCAGCACATCCCCGCCGAATTCGACACCATCGCCGACCTGCACCAAATCGCGGACGCGCTGCGCGCCCGTGGGTTCAGTGAGGCTGACATCGAAGGCATCGCCAGCGGGAACATGCTGCGCGTCCTCAAGCGAGCGCTGGGGTAGACGCTACGGCAGTTCCCACACCGTGCAGGGATTCAAGCTGTAGACATACGTCCCCTGCCGCGAGAACGAAAGCATTTCTCTATCCAACGGTAAAATCAGAGCGTCGGTTTCAACGTCGAACACGCCTTCACCCTGCACCACATAACGCCCATCAATCTGCCAGCGCTCATCGGTGGGGACCCTAAGCGCCTCGCGCAGGGTGTTGGCATCCTCAAATTCGAGAACCTCGACGACCCGTTCAAGCTCATACAAAACTTCTTCAGTCGCCACATCGACCACCTGCCATGTACGGATGAGGGGCCTCGTGTTCTCGCCCACGCCAACCTCTTCGATTACAGGCAGCACTATCCGAGTCAAAGTCGGCTCGAATAACAGCCCGTTTTCCGAGAGTTCGATGTAGGCTACCACGTCAACTTCAAAGCGGTTGATTTGCTCACCGCTGGCCGCATTGAGGTAGGTGATGATGATCGGTTCATTAGAAGAGCTGATGGGAAAGGTCGTTATCATGATGGCTGAGGAGTCCTCGTTGAACGCTACATCACCGCGGGGTAGGTCGAACAGTTTTTCGCCCGCCGTGTAGCTGAAAACACCCTCACCACCGACCGCGTAGCGCGTGTAGTCAGGACTGAAGCGGATGCCCATCCCCGGCGGGTAATCGCCGCCGTCAAGGATGGTCTCCCACGTCTCGACATCGACATATATGCTGACCCCAACTTCCTGTTCGGTGTCGAAGCGCTTAAAGTACAACCAGCGCCCCTCGTTGACGAATTCGAGGCCACCGTAGATAGGCTCCTCGCTGTCATCCATAAACCGCGCACGGTCAAGTGTGGCGACCTGTTCAAGCGTATTCAGGTCATAGACGATATTGCCGTCTACGAACAAGCGCCCATCTGGGCTGAACGTATCCCAAACGCTTCTGTTATGAATCGAGTTGTCCGTAGGGATTAAGATTTCCCCAGTCTGCACGTCGTATAAGCCGTGACCGCTGACAAACAGATATCGTCCATCTGGGCTGTAATTGTCCCAGCCTGTTTCTGGCAGGTCAAACCGTTTGGTGCCGCTCGGCAGGTCATACACGCCGTCGCGCCGGACCGCGACAGTGGTTTCGTCTGGGCTGAGGAAGCACGGCTCCGATGCGACGAACACCACCCCCTCGGGGAGCGCGGTGGCCTCTGGTGGTACAGGTGTCTCGGTCGCTTCGGGCGGGATGGGCGTCGCTTCTTGGGCGGCGGCGGGCAGGATGCAGGCAGCGGCCAAAGCTACCCCGACCATCAATGGGCGGATGATATGTTTCATGGCTAAATCTCCTGTGTTGATTGGCAAAATTAGGGCAGTTCCCACAGCATGCAGGGATTTCCCACGTAGGCATAGGTTCCCAGCGGCGAGAGCGAAAACGGGCTGCCTTCCCGCGCAAAAATTAGGGCATCGGTTTCGACATCAAAGATGCCCTCACCCCATATCACATAGCGCCCCCCTGCGAACTGCTGGTCGCTGCGGGGCAGACCAAGCGCCTCGCGCAGGATATTGACATCCTCGAATTCAAGCACCTCGACAACCCGTTCAAGCTCATGTAAGACCTCTCCGGTAGCCACCTCAACCACCTGCCATGTACGGATGAGGGGAGTCATGTTTTCGCCGACGCCAACTTCTGTGATAACTGGCATTACTGCCCGCGTCAGGGTCGGCTCGGACACCAATCCACGGGATAGGAGTTGGATATAGGCTAATACGGGAACTTCAAAGCGGTTGATTTGCTCACCGCTGGCCGCATTGACGTAGGTGAAGAGCACCGGTTCATTAGAGGTGGTCGTGGTGGGATAGGTTGTTATCATGATGACCGAGGAGTCCTCGCTGAATTCGACCTGTCCACGCGGCAGGTCGAACAGTTTTTCACCCGCTGGATAGCTAAACACACCCTCACCGCCGACCGCGTAGTGCGTGAAGTCGCCGCTGAAGCGCAACCCCATCCCCGGCGGGTAATCGCCACCGTCGAGGATGGTCTCCCACGTTTCAACATCGACATAAACCTTGACCCAGTTTTCGTGTTCGGTGTCGAAGCGGTCAAAGGCCAGCCAGCGCCCCTCATTGACAAACTCAATCTGACCGTAGCTAGGCAATGCTTCACCATAGTTTGGGCCGTTTCGGTCAATCGTGGCGATTTGTTCCAGTGTCGTCAGGTCATAGACATTGTTCCCTTCTACGAGCAGGTTTCTATCGGGGCTAACTTCTGCCACACCAGGGAGATAGAGACCATTGGATGCGATGAGCAGCTCCCCTGTCTGCGCGTCATGCATGCCGGACTCGCTGATGAAGAGGTATCGTCCGTCGGCGCTGTGATGTACCCAGTCTACTTCCGGAAGGTCGAAACGTTTTGCGCCGCTGGGCAGGTCATATACAGCGTCATGCCAGACCGCGACGTTGGTCTCGTCAGGGCTGATGAGACAGAAACCCGGCGCAGCGAACACCACACCTTCTGGCAGCGCAGTCGCCTCTGGTGGAATGGGAATCTCGGTCGTTTCGGGCGGGATGGGCGTTGATTCTTGGGCGGCGGCGGGCAGGATGCAGGCAGCAGCCATCGCCACCCCGACCATTAGCGGGCGGATGATGTGTTTCATGGGGTAATCTCCTGTATTGATGGGCAAAACTAGGGCAGTTCCCAGACCGTACACATCCCCTGTGTGACGGCATACGTCCCCTGCGGCGAGAGCGCCAAGCGGTTGCCGTCCAGCGCGAGGATAAGCTGGTCGGTTTCGGCGTCAAAGATGCCTTCCCCCTGCACTGCGTAACGCCCGTTGATGATGGGGGTGGTCAAACTGTTCAAACCCAGCGCGGCGCGGGGGTCGTCGAGGTCGCCGCCCTCGATGCGCTGGACAATGGCATTGGTCCGCACATCAATCACGCGCCAACCCTCAATCACGGGAGGATGCCCCGGCCCGACTGTGCCGGGCGCGACATCGGGCATCACCACCAGCGAGAGGTCGGCGTTGACCAGCGGGTAATTGAGGGCATAGGCCACATCTGCCACTGGCCACGAGATGTCAAACCGGTTGATTTGTGTGCCTGTCTCCCCATCCAAAAAGATATAGGCTAGGTATTCACTGGGGCGCGGCAGCAGATAGGTCGCCCTCACCATGATGACCGATGAATCGGGGCTAAACAGGGTTTGCCCTTCCGGTAGGTCGAACAGTTTCTCACCGGATGGATACGCAAACATGCCAACACCACCCACTGCATAGCGTGTATAGTCGTGGTTGAAATTTATCGCAGCGCCAAACGGGTAGCCGCTGGTATCAATGACCGGCTCCCAAGTGGTCGTATCGACGAAGGCGAGATAGTTACGCTCTAGGTCAGGGTCAATCGGTTGTTCATACACGGCCCAGCGCCCCTCGTTGATAAACCATAACACGCCGTAAAACATGTCGTTCTCACCGCCGTAGCGGCGGTTCAGCGTGGCGATGGGTTCCAACGTCGCTAGGTCATAGACGGTGTTACCGTCGATGAACAGCCGTCCATCCGGGCTAAAGGCCTCCCCCGCCCGAACCACCGACTCGATGAGGATTTCGCCGGTTTCGGCATCTTGCAAGCCGACGCCGCTGACGGCGAAATACTGCCCATCGGGGCTGTATTGAACGTCGAAATTACCATACGAGATGTCGAAACGGCGCAGGCCGTCGGGCAGACTAAACACCCCATTCTCCCATGACACGACGCTGGTCTCGTCTGGGCTGACTGTGCAGCGCCCCGGCGCTTGGAACAGTATCCCTTCTGGGTAGGACGGCGGGACGGGAATCTCAGTCGCTTCGGGCGGGATGGGCGTTGATTCTTGGGCGGCGGCGGGCAGGATACAGGCAGCGGCCAGCGCCACCCCCACCATTAGCGGGCGGATGATAGGTTTCATGGGGCAATCTCCTGTCTTGATGGGCAAAACTAGGGCAGTTCCCAGACGGTACACGGGTTCTGCGCGGCGACGTATTGGCCGTCACCGACTAAGTGGATGGCTTCGCGGCCTTCCAGCGGCAGGACAAGCTCGCGGGTTTCAAGGTTGAACACGCCGGGGCTTACCGCATCGCTCAGGTAACCAACGGTGTAGCGACTGGATTCCCACACGTTGATGACGGGTTGGGACAGAGGAGGGCGAAGTCCGCCGCGCCCACGCGACGACTCCCACTGGTCGTAAACGCGCTCCCGTAGCAGTTCACCCGTCAGGGTGTCGAAGGTGTGGTAGCCGGTGTAGCGGGGATTTCCATCAGTTCTCACCCCAAACTGAACGATGGAAACGGTGGAAATGTCTTCAGCGACGGTAAATACCTCATGTGGGCTGCTAGTCCTGACATCGACCTCAAACACGTTGATGACGGATGCAGTTGGTAAGTCAACTACTTCCATCCACACCGTCGAGTGTGTGCCGAACGGCATGACACTGGTGACTGCCAACCGCTGCCCATCATCCGAAAAATACGCCCACAGGCCGATGCGGTCGCTGATGTCATAGACCCGTTCCATATCCGGGTAAGTGAACACCCCGCCGTTGCCGATGACCACGAGGCTCATATCGGCGTTGAACTGATGAAAGGCGTAGGGGGCGGCGTAGTCGCGGGTGTCAAAAATCGGGGTGAAGTCCTGACCACTGTAAGCCACCGCCGAGGTGCTGGTGGTCGGGCTGGTCATGCGGGTATAGCGGACGAAAATGTCACTGTTGGGCAGGAACTCGGCGTAGGCCGTGACCTCGATGCCGTCATCGCTCGCCGTCGTGGTGAGGTCGAGAACGACCTCGCCGGTGCTGGTCAGGTAGACCGCATCCCGGTCGGCCACAAGGCGGCTGTCAGGGCTGAAGGTAATCACGGGCGACTCTGGATTCAACGGGCGAATCACCTCGCCGGTCGTCAGGTCAAACAGGCCGCTGGATGCACCTGCCAAGTATCGTCCGTCGGGACTGGTCTGGTGTAGGGTGGTATCGATGGGCGCGGGCAGGTCAAACACCGGCTCACCGCTCGGTAGCCCGTAGACCGTCCCGTCAGCGGCTACAACGCGCTCTGGCGTCACGAGGCAGGTTCCGGGAAGGGTAAAAATTTCGGTTGGCTCGGTATCTTGTGCCTGTATACCAGAGCTTGCGACACTCCAAAATAAACCTAACACCCCAAGTACTAGAACAGATGTAAGCTTTAGCATGACAACATCCTCTGAGAAGGTGCTGCAAGAGACGCGCCTTTAACCGTAGCACTCTTTTTAATCTAAATGCTGGTTTTTTATCCTACGGTTTCTGTGCGACATCGTTTCAAATCTGTGATTTTCGCTGTTGCATCCCTACAAAAACGCAAAAAACAAATGGCTATATCACCTCGCAGGTCAGGTAAGTTAGAATAGACAACAAACCAGATGAAATGGCTTTATCAAAACTCTTGAGCATCGCCGGGCGGACAAGCCTCGCTCCTATAAACCGAATCAGATAAGCCTCATATCCTATCATTTATCCCTCAGCACTCACTGGAGACCTGTATGACCACCACCGCCTTACCTCTTCCCCAGCGCACCAGCTACGCGCCGCTGTGGATTTCGTTCATGGTCGCTATCGCCTACGGCCTGCCGATGGGTATCCTCAACGTCGCGTGGGCGCAGATTAGCGCCGACCTCGCGCAGCCCTATGACCGGCTGGGCATCCTGCTCACGGCTGGCTTGATAGGGCGTATGTCGATGACCCTGTTCGGCGGGCAAATTTTGTCACGGTTGGGCGTGCTGACCTGTATGCTGCTCGGCCTCAGCGGGATGGTCATCGGGTTTGGGCTGTATTTCACGGCCAGCTCGTGGGAGATGCTGCTGGCGGCGGCGCTAATCGCAGCATTGGGAAACGGCGTCATGGACATCGGTCTGACGCTGATTGTGGTGTCGCGCTACCGCGCCGGGACGCTCAACTGGATGCACGCGGCTTTCGGCGTCGGCCTGATTGTCGGGCCGCTGTTGCTGACTGCCGTCAATGCGTGGGGATGGGGCTGGCGCGCCGCCTATCTGCTGCCGCTGGGCATCTCGGCGGTGACGCTGGTGGCATCGTTTATCACCCGCGCCGAATGGACGCTGCCAATCGCTCGCAACGACGACGGCAGCGAAGCGACCGGGCGCGCCGCGTCGTTAATCGAGACACTGCGCTTGGGGCGGGTCTGGCTGTGGCTGGCCGTCGCGTTCGTCTACGGCGGGATTGAAGTCGGTGTCGGCCAGCTTTCCGGCGATATGCTCATCCGTGAGCGCGGGGTAGACCCCGTGACCGCCAGCGCGTGGATCAGCCTGTACTGGGGGTCGTTCACCCTCGGTCGAATGGTGACGAGCTTCTTGACGCGCTATCCGCAGTACATGCTGATGCGTGCCTACGCAGTCGGGACAGTAGTCGGCGCGCTGGTGTTGTTCATCCCGAATCCAGCAGCGGCGCTGGTCGGCCTGCTGATCCTCGGTTTTGCGATGGCCGGTTTCTTCCCCTCGCAGCTCACAGCGGTTCCGGGGCGGGTTGGGCTGCGCCACGC
>JALONW010000009.1 GCA_025454725.1 Anaerolineae bacterium | reverse complement strand
TGTGTGGTATCGGCGGGTTACTGACCGGCGGGGATGTGGATGACGCGCAGGTCGTCCACGTAGAAGCGCCCGCTGGTGTTGAAGTTACGGATGACCACCTTCACGCTCTGCACGCGCCGGTCTTTCAGCAAAATTTCTGCGTCGCTGTAGGCATAGTCACCGCCGCTGTTAGACGGGCGGATGCGCGCCACCGAGGGCGTGAACCGCGCCAGCTTATAGGTGACGACCAGCTTGATGACGCTGTTGTTGTTGTCGCCAGCAAGATAGCCCAGCGAGAAACGCAGGCGGTCGTTGGCCTGTAAGCCCAGCCCATCGACCGGGATGCGCTGGCGCAGGAGCGCTGATTCGTTGGGACGGCCCACGAAACGGAAGGCGCAGTTGCCCTCGGCGGTCGGAATGGTTAGTGTATCGCTGTTGCACTTAGCCGCGTCGCCGGTGATGTTGGCGCGCACCCACCCCGTGTGGCGCTGCTCGAAACCGGGGTTGACCAAGAGGTTGGGGAAGGCGACGTAAGGGTCAATGGCGAAGCTGTTGGGCTGCGGCGAGACACCCGCGCCGTCGTAGCTGGCCGTGACCGTCCACGTGTAGTAGCCCGACGGGAGCAGCAGGTTGGGCGGGGTGAACGAACACACACCTGCCGCGCACGCCTCGTCACGCACCACGCCATCATAGACCACCATCGGGCCGTTCAGTGCGGTGATGGTCAGGTTATAGCCGTAGACGCCCGGCGAGGATTGCCCCCACGAAAATGCGCCGAGGCCGCCGGTATCGGATACCACGGTGTCATCAGTGGGCGTAATCAGTGCGAAGGCAGTCGGGACGCGGGGGTCGTGTTCTGCCGCGCCGAGGTCACAGGCCGCGCCGATGGGGCGGGTGACATTGCGCTGGTCACGGGTGAAGGCGGCACAGCCCACGCTGTCGATGGCCGGGCTGCCGGGCAGCAGGCCGTGGGTGTAGGTATAGCCGGGTCCCTTCAGCTCCAGTGGGCGTAGCATGGGGTTTGCATTGCTCTGGTCTGCCACATTGATGGTGCAACCACTCGCCGACCGGACGAGATTGAGCGCGAAACGGCTGTATGCGCCCATACAGTCGGGTGAGACCCCTGTATCTGCCGTGTTGTTGGCGACCAGCGAACGCCCCATCGCAACCACCGACTCAGCCGCCAGTGCGAGGCCGCCGCCGCTGTCGTAGGCACGGTTGTTTGCCACCGTGACAAAGTTCAGGTTAGCCGTCGAGTTGTTGTTGGCCGAGAGGCCGCCGCCATTGCGGGCGCTGTTATTGCTGAGGGTCACGTTGTCGGCGTCCAACACGGCGCTGACGACGGTCTGGCTGCTTTCGATGTAAGAATACAGCGAGATACCGCCGCCACTGCCGAACCCATCAACCGGGGTGAGGTTGTAGACCACGCTGCTGTTGCTCAGGACGACTGTTGCGCCGCCCTCGATATCGATGCCTGCGCCCTCGGTGGCGCGGTTGTTAATCACGACCACGTTGTCCAGCGTGAGCGTTGTCCCGCTGTCATCTACACGCACGCCGCCGCCTTGATAGCTGCGGACGCCGCCGGTGATGGTCATGCCGGAGACCGAGGCGACCGCGCCGCGCACCACTTGGAACACACCGTCAATCCCAGCGGCGTTGACCGTCGTCAGGTTCGGCCCTGCGCCGACCAGCGTCATGTCCTCGGTGATGTCGAGGTCGCCGTCGGTGCTGGCGTTGTCGTCGAGGTCGTTGGCGATGCTGTAAGTGTATGTCCCCGCCGGAATGGTGATGACCGAGCCGGGCAGCGCGGCGTTGGCTTCCATGATGGCGGCGCGCAGCGAACATATCCCGCCCGCGTCGGCGCACAGCCCGTTACCGACCAGTGCGTCGCGGGTATCGGCAGTGGTGTTGACCGTCACATTCAGCGGGGCGGAGGTGGTGTAGACCTCAACCGTGATGGACGCCCCCGGCGCGACAGGGGCGTTCTGGAGGAGCGCGACTTGTAGGTAGTAGGTTGTGCCGCCCGTCAGCGCGACGGCCTTGAGCTGAGGGTAGAGCAGGACTTCGAGGTCGAAGTCGTCATTACAGGCCAAGGGTGTGAGTGCGTTGACCGACGCGCCCGTGTAGAGCGCGGCCACGGTGTCGAGGTCTACTGTGCTGCCGCGCAGGTCAAAGGTCACGACCTGATTGGCTGGCGGGGTATAGCTGAACCAAACCGTCTGAACGTCGCGGGTCTTACAGGCCGGGTCTGGCTCTCCCGTCTCGGCGGTGGCCTCATCAAAACCGCTGACCGTGGCGCTGATGGGTAGGGTGGTCGAAAGGGCGAGCGCACTGGCGAAGTTGTCATTGCCGGGCGGCACGCGCAGGCTGCTGCGCGGCATCTGCACCAGCATCGGGGCGTAATCTGCCTTGACGCGGCGCGGTTCACGGGTCGGTTGTGCCTGTGCGTCGGCGGGCTGGCTGGGCATCCAGACTGACAGCACAGCGAGGCACAACATTGTCAAAACCTTGAGGATGGGACGTGAGTTCATCAATAGTTCCTTTCGGAATATTCCAATTCGTTGTTGTACCCTTAAAACCGCCGCAGTTGCGTGAGCGTCGCATATCAAAACACAATCTTTACAAAACCAATACAAAAACTCTGCGACGTTGGGCGCGCCGAGGCGGTTTTAAGGGCATGAACCGTCCGTTAGACCCCGTAAGACGCGCCCGGCGCGATGAGGAATACGCCCATGAAGACCGAACCCATGACCCTTGACCGCCAGACAACCCGCCGCCAGCGTGGTCAGAGCCTTGTCGAAGTTGCCATCAGCTTAACGCTGCTGCTGACCCTGTTCAGCGGCATCGTTGACCTCGGTCGCGCTTACATTGCCAGTGTCGCACTTCAAGATGCGGCCAATGAGGGCGCGATTTACATGTCGGTCGAACCGGCCTGCCGTTATGTCGGTGATGGGGGCAGCTCGGTCTGTAATGATCCTAACAATGCTGAGTACCGGGCGCGCAACGCGGGTGGGGGCGAGCTGGATTGGTCCCGTGTCGAAATCACGGTCAACCGCCCTCCGGGCTACAGCATCGGCGATTCGGTCACGGTTTCCGTGCACTACCGCTTCGCGCTTATCACCCCCATCATCAGCCAACTCCTCAGTCGCGACAGCCTGATCCTGACCGCCAGCGCCACACACCTTATCATTTCGGAGTAATTTACTGATGATTATTTCTCATAAACCCACCCCCACTCTGAAGAAGGCGCGCACGCAGCGCCAGCGCGGTCAAGCATTGGTCGAATTCGCATTGGTCTCGCCGATCCTGTTGATGGCGCTGATGGCCGTGATGGACTTCGGCCATGTCATCATCTCGTATGTGCAGGGCGTTGGTGCGCTGCGCGAGGCCTCTCGCTATGCCGAGGTGGTCGGTTACGTCGCCTCCAGCGGCGGCCAACCGCGTTACCTCGATTGTGCAGGTATGGAGCAGTCGGCCCGTAAGGTGATCATGGTGGCCGACCAACAGGTCAGTATTGAGTACGTCAAACGTGACGGCGTGACGACTTACACCTGCGATACCGTCTCGGCGGATGTGCTGGAGAACGGCGACATGCTGCGCATCAGCAGTACGGCACGGGTGGACCTGCTCTCCCCGCTGATTACCCCGTTCCTGCCGTCGCTTCAGATGGATTTCCGCGCCCAGCGCACTATCATCAAGAACATCCGCCTTGGACTCGACTATGAGATCGATACCGACTTCGACGGTCTGCCGGACGCTTGGGAACTGCTGCACTTTGGCGACCTGAGCCACATCGCCACTGAAAACCTCGACGGCGACCTGTGCAACCTTGGCTGTGAGGCCTCGCGCAATCTTAACCCCTTCCTTGACGATACCGACGCCGAAGGGTTGCTCGACCACGAGGAAGCCTACTACTACGAGACGTTGGGCAACAACCCCGACACGGATAGTGACCTGCTGAACGACCACGATGAGGTGCGCGTGGTGCGCGACTTTATGCACACCCCGCGTGACAACGACCCCGCCCGCCCGGACTATGACCAGCGCCTGTGCTACAGCAGCCCGCTGATGGCCGACACCGACGGCGATGGTCTGAATGACTTCTCCGAGCTGAACACAACCGACATCACCAACCCATGCGACACCGATACCGATAACGACGGCCTCAACGACTATGAAGAGTCGGTCTTCGGGACCAGCCCGATCCTTGAGGACACCGACGGCGATGGCCTGCTTGACCGCGACGAGATTGAAATCCATATCACCGATCCACTATTGCCCGACACCGACGGTGACACCCTCAGCGACGGTAGTGAGGTAAACACCGTCCACAGCTTTGATCAGCCGGGTGGGACCTTCACTTGCACCACCAATCCGTTGGTGCGCGACACCGATGCCGACGGCATCGACGACGCCACTGAGCTGACGATGGTCCTCAACCCGTGCGACTCTGACTGGGACAAGGACGGCCTGCTGGACGGTATCGAGGCTAGTTACCAGACCGACCCCAAGGACTGGGACACCGACGGTGACGGCCTCTCGGACGGCTTTGAGGCCACCACCATCGTGGACGACGGCACGACCAACTTCGGCGCTTGTATGCAGCCCGGCGACCTTGACGGCGATACCGACAACGACGGCCTGAGCGACAAGTTCGAGTGGGACTACGGCGACCTGAATGTTCTTAACCCGTGCCTTTACGACACCGACCGCGATGGTATCGCCGACGGCGAGCAGTATGATCCGTCCAACGGCGACAGCGATGGCGACGGCCTGCGCGACTCGTGGGAGGTCTCCTACTTCGGCAGCATCGAGCTGTACGACGGCAACAGCGACCCCGACGGTGACGGCCTGACTAATATCCAAGAACACCCCATCAATACCGGGACGTTCAATTACCCCGGCACCAACCCGATGAAGGCTGACACCGACAACGACGGCCTGAGCGATGCGGTGGAATACGCCACTCTGTTCGACGCCGACCCGAACAACAACCTCAACCCCAACAACCCTGATACCGACGGCGACAGCCTGTTCGATGGCTTTAACGGTCAAGGCGTCGGTGAGGCCAGCATCCCCGCGCCGTACCAAGCCTGCAAGACCAACCCGCTGCGCCAAGACAGCGATGCTGACGGAGTGCGCGACTCTGAGGAGCTGGCGGTGTTCTGGACCAGCGTGGTCAACGGCCAGACCCAGAACGAGACGGTCATCCTCAATCCGTGCAACCCCGACAGCGATGGTGACGGCCTGTATGACGGCCTCAATGCTACCAGCGGCCTCGGTGAGCTGTTCTATACCAACCCGCTGTACCCAGACTGCAAGACCCACCCGCTGCGCGCTGATACCGATGGTGACGGCCTGAGCGACACCGAAGAACTGGCGCGGGGGACAAACCCCTGCAAGAGCGACACCGATGGCGACGGCTTGCCCGATGGTGTCGAGATAGCGCTGGCGCAACAGTACCCGGCGGTTTCACCCCACACCTTCACCCTCAGCCCGACCAAGGCAGACAGTGATAGTGACGGCCTGAATGACTTCGTTGAACACTGCGACCAGCCCACTGGTAAGCCGGAGTGCGGCAGCGGCCTGACCGCCAAAGCGTGGAACACCAGCCCAGTCAATCCCGACAGCGATGGCGACGGGCGCACTGACGGCAAGGAACTGTTTGAGTTCACCGACCCCTACAAGATTACCAACCCCAGCGTCGTGGACACCGACGAGGACGGCGTGAGCGACGGCCAAGAGCTGATTAACGGGACGCTGCCCAACAACCGTATCCTTGTCACGCTCCGCACCCCCGGCAGTGCTTTCGTGGAAGCTGAGAAGGGCAACGACCCAGCGCTGGTCTACATGCTAACCATCGAACTGGACAAGGCCAGCCCAGAACCGACTGTCATCACATACCGCACCCGCAGCGGCAGCACCACCGTGAACGGGTTGAACCCAGCCACCACCGGCACAGATTACGTCACTATCGACACAGGCATGGCGCAGTTCTGTCAGACCATCGGCAATGGCAGCAACGCTACTACCGTCTGCAACAACATCAACCCGGTCACAATCCCGGCTGGCACGCGCACCATCACCATCCCGGTCTTCATCTGGGGCGACACCAGCCGCGACGGCAACGAGTACTTCTACGTGGACCTGATGACCGCCCGCAACGCCAAACTCCAGACCCCCAGCGCGATGGTCACTATTGACGATCAAGACAGCTAACCCTTTAACCGCCTGTTATCAGCGAGAGACCAACCATCATGTTACGCACCTTCGCCACCCAACCTACCGCCCGCCCGCGCCGTGAGCGCGGGCAGGCCATCGTCATCATCGCCTTCTCCATGATTGCGCTGCTGGCCTTCACCGGCCTCGCCATCGACGGGGGCGGCCTGATCGCCCTGTACCGTGAGGCCGTTAACGCTACTGATGCGGCGGTCTTGGCCTCCAGCTATGCCATCTGCGCGGAGGGTGATCCGGTTCAGGCTGGTCTCGACAGCGCCGCGAAGAATGGATTCGACAACAACGGCACGACCAATTGGGTCACAATCAACTACCCGCCGGTCAGCGGCGATCAGGCGGGGAACCCCGACTACGTTCAGGTCATCATCACTGCCGACAAGCCCGCCTACTTCATCCAAGTGGTGCATCAGGAGCCGCTGCGCGTCAATACTAACTCGGTCGGTTACTGCCGCCGCAAGTTCGACCCGTCTGAGGTCGGTGCAATCCTTGGCCTGTCCAACACCTGCGCCAACGCGGTCGATATTTCGGGCGCGGGGCAGACCATCGTCGGTGATGTCCACAGCAACAGCAATGTCGATTTCAGCGGCGGCGGCCAGCCCGTCACCATCGATGGTGACGTAAGCGCGGCGGGGGTGGTCGATGCCAACCCGTCTAAGGTCGATATTGAAGGCGCAGTTGAGAACGGTGTGGATGTCAGCGGCAACCCGCTGGCTATCGTCAACATCAACGACTACGCGCCCGGTGGCGGCATCTATGAGGCACTGCCCGACGATAAGGTTCACTATATCAATGGCAATTTCACCCCAGCGCGTGGTTCACAGCTCGAAGGTCTGTACTTCGTCGAGGGTGATGTCAATATCGGCCCCAGCGATAATGTGACATGGGGGCCACAGGGTGCGACCATCGTCAGTCGTGGCGTGATTGATGTCCACGTCGATAAGGGCGTGCCGCCAGTCTACTACACCCAGCTCCTGACGTTGGGCTACACCGACCTGCCGGTTGTTGGCTTTCTGATGTTCAGCACCGCAGGGGTGCAGGGCTGTACCACCAACCGCGCCAACAACGCCATCTCATTCAATGGTGCGATCAACACGGCAGGTGTCATCTATGGGCCGAACGGCGCGGTCGATGCCAGCTTCCCAGATGTGACGTTGGTCGGGGCAGTGATCGGCTGGCGCGTCAAGCTCAGTGGTGCGCAGGCCACCATCATCGAAGACCCGGCGCTGCTCCCGCCGCTGCCGCCCACGGTCTACATCGCGCAGTAAGCACCCGTTTTACCCGGAAATACAAAAAAGACCGCCCTTATCGTAAGGGCGGTCTTTTGGTTGGGGTAGGGTAAGAGGCTGCGCCCCACCTACTCTTCGCTGACGGTGACCGGGAAGCGCTCGGTCAGCCAATCCGTAAGCAACGGGAGCAGGTCGGGCGTGAACTCCAGCGCCAGCAGGTCGTATTCTTCCAGCGCGCCGGTCTCGGCGGCTTGGAACAGGTGGTTGGCGTCGTCCAAGACCACGACCGTCACGTCCTCGTTGCCACCCTCGGTCAGCGCGGCCTCGATGGGGTCGGCGTTTTGCGCGGCCTCGACCTGCACGTCCACCCCGCCGAAGACCGCCAGCACCGGGACGGTGGTCTGCGCCCAGTCCGGCGCGGGGTCATAGGCCATCAGCGTGGCGAACCACTCGAAGGCGTAGCCCTGACGGAAGGCGGCAGCGGCTTGGCGGGCATAGGTCTCGCGTTGTTCCTCTGTCAGGCCGCCGCGCTCCTCCGGCAGCAGCAGCGCCCACTGGTCGAAGACGGTCTGGTAGGTCAGTTCTTCCATCGCGTCCCAGTCGCGCTCGGCGATGATGGGGAAGGCGTCGCGCAGGAACTGCAACTGTGAGGCGATGATGGCCTCGCTCGCGCCGCCGCCGCGCAAAATCAGTTCGTTCTGGCGCAGCAGGAGGCTTTCGCCGTCCACGCCCGGCCCGGCCAGCGCGATGATGAACGCCACGCCGGTCTCATCCTGCGGCTGTGCGCCGATGATGGAGGCGTAAACGCCGCCCTCGCTGTGGCCGAGGACACCCACCGCGTCGGGGTCGATGCCCTCATAGCCGCGCAGGAACGCAACTGCCGCCACGCCGTCCGCCGCGAAGTCTTGGATGCTGGCGGTGCTGTAATCTCCGCCCGACAGCCCGACGCCTCGGTCGTCATAGCGCAGCACGGCAAAACCGGCGCGGGTCAGGTGGTCGGCAATTTGCGCGAAGATAGGAAAGCCGGGGACGACCTCGGAGTCGCGGGTCTGGGGGCCGCTGCCGGTCATCAGCGCGATGGCGGGGTGTGGGCCGGGGGTGTCAGGCAGGGTCAGCGTGCCGACCAGCGATACGCCGTCCGCCGCCTCGAAGGTGACTTCAAACACGCCGTAGGGCAGGTCCTCGGCGGCCTCAGTGGTCGGGGTCAGCCCGTTCAACACGGGGATAAAAACCTCGGCGTGCAGTTGGTCATAGAACGGCGAGGGGGTCTGGAGCAGCGCGATGTAAGTGGCGTTGGGGGTCTCGGCCAGCGCGAGGTCCACACGGATGAGGATTGCGCCGACCGGGACATCGACCTGATACAGCAGCCACGACAGCGACTCGGTGTCCAGCGTCCCGACCGCATCGGGCGCGGTGGTCAGGCCGAGCTGAGGCAGCAGCACCTCAAACACGCGGTCAAGCGTGGTCGGGGCGGCTTGAAGCGCCAGCAGCGTGAAATCTTCGGGGTCGGGGCTGTACAAGCCCTGTCCCAGCGCCTGCCACCCTTCCGGGATGACGCCTTCAATTTGATAATTTGGGTCTTCAAACGGGACGAGGACGATACCGCCCTCGGTTTGGGCGGCGGCTGGCATCACCAGCACGGCGACCAGCGCCAAAACGACCATCAGTTTCTTCATCACGTGCATCGACCAAGCTCCTCGTTATTCAACAGATTACGTTGTCCATTAAACCCCTAAACCAGTCAGAGGTCAGGGGTCAGTTTTTGGGGGTACGGCGGTTACGGGCTGTAGCCCGCGTAGAGCGTCCAGCCGCCCGCCGGGGTAAGCATGAACACGCGCCCACCAGAATCGTTGACGAAAATCGTCCCGTCGTCGCGGGTCTGGATTTTGACGCTGAACGGCGCTTCGAGGCGCATGGTCGCCCAGCCGACGCGGTTACGCACCTCTTCTTGCGCGCGTTCGCGCCACAGCTTGCCGAACCCGCGCCGGGGCTGCCATGTGTTGGGTGGCGCACTGCCGTCGAGGGATGGGTCGTCCCACGGGTGGATGTTCTCGTCGAAACTGTCGGGGTAGCGCGTCCAGTAGGGCGTCGCGCCGTCGCTGTACATGACGTAGATGGCGTTCTGCTGGCCGACCCAGACCATGTGGCCGCGCTCAAAGGTCTGGTACACGCCCTGACCGACCGTGGCAGGCGCAAGGGGGCAGCCCGGCGGCGGCGGCTGAATATACGCCCAATTGGTCGGGCAAAGCTGGTCAATCGGCGCGATGATGGGCGCGGGGACGGGTGTCACGACCACGGTGGGGAACAGGAACAGCGTCGCGGTGGCCGTTACGGTCTGGGTGGGCGTGGGGGAGAGTGTTGGTGAGGCGGTGTTGGTCGGTGTGCGTGTCGGGGTCTTGGACGGCGGCAGGGTCGGCGTGACGATGACGACATCAGCGGGCGCGGTGACCAGTTGCAGCGGCGAGACCATCTCGCTGAAGGTCGGGCTGGCGCTGACCTCCGGTGTGATTGCCAGCGGGTCGGGCGTGTTGGACGGCGTGACGGTCGGCGGCGGGGTGGTCGGCGCGAGCGTGCTTTCCGCCAACAAGCGGGGACCGTCGCCGGGCGGAGCCGTGCAGGCCGCCAAGAGCAGCCCCAACAACAGGGCAAGAATGATGGGTCGCAGCATAGGGGATGTGGGTTTCTGGCGCTACCGGTCGGTGGGATATTTCCCATAACCATATCACACTCGCCCCCCGCCGCAAACCCGCCGCTGTACCTACGCTGACGACCGACCCTATGCGCGCACGCGCTGGACTGCATAGAATATGGGGGATTACAGTTCACACTAGGCTCACCCGATGGAGGTGATGTATGCCCATGCGCCGGACTGCCGCGCTTATCGTTGCCCTTATCCTGTCCATCTCGCTGTGGGTTGCCCCCGCACAGGCACAGGACAGCTTTCCACTCCAGTACCCACTGGGTAACGTCCTCATCCGTGACCTTTCGACGGAACTGACCCTGCTGACGTGGACGCCGCTGCCCGCCGCCACTCAGTACCGCGTGTACCTGTTCTACGTCAGCGGCAACAGCACCGCCCCGCGCTTCGGCACGGTTATTGATGAAGTTGTGCCGACCACCAACTGCACGACCACCCCGCTGCGCTGCTTCTATGCGCTCACCCCGTCTGAGAGGGCGGCGATGGAGCGCGGCGAATACGCTTGGACGGTCGAGGCGACCACGCCTAGCGGCACGGTCGAGGCCAGCAACGGCGCGGCATTCTTCAATTACAACCCTAATGAAATCCAGTTCTTGCTCAATGGTGGTTTTGAGACCGGCCTTTCGCCGTGGGTGGGCATCAATCTGACCGCCGATACGGTCATCGTTGACCCTGCCATCGCGAACACCGGTTCGGCCTCATTTCTATTCCGGGGCAGCGCCACCGAACTGAGCAAGATTGTCCAGCGGGCGGAGGTGGCCTACTACAACATCCGCCCCGGCGATGACCTGACACTCTCGCTGACCTACCTGACCACTGGCGCGACTGTCAGTAGCTACGCCCGTGTCACCATGTACTACAACGATGGGACGCCGCAGTCCATTCAGCGCATTGACCTTGCGCCGCAGGCGGCCTATACCACGGTCAACACCTCGCTGACCATCAACGGGAGGGTGCGCCGGGTGCGCGTTGAGCTATTCAACCGGTCGCTGCGGAAGAATGACCGTGTGCGCCTCGACGACATTGCGCTGACACTGGCGGGCAGTGCAGCCCCGCGCAGCGCAACGCCGGAACTGCTGCCCTTCCCGGTACGCTAAACGACCCCAAGCCCGACCTAAGCAGACCGGTCCCACCCCAAATCTATTGGGGTGGGACGTTTTTTTGTGTTTAGAGGGGGACGGTGCGTTATGCCAGCGTTGATACGGCGTCCCACGCCGCGCTGCCTGCGTCCCAGATGCCCTTGATGTCTTGGATGGAACCTTTGACCGCTGCGAAGATGTCACCCCCCAACAACGGGGTAAGCTGTTCGACCAGCGTGGGGTCGGTCATTAGGTCATAAGCCTCGGTGACGTAGCCTGCCAACAGCTTAATCAGCTTGGAGACCTCGGCCACCGCCTTACTGATGCCGGTCGGGTCGAGGTTGGAGACCACCCCCAATACTTTGTTGACATATTCCCAGACCTTCATCGCCATCTTCCACGCCTTCTTGCCGAGAAGTTCGGCGTACTTCTTGTAGTTGGTGTGGATGGCGTACATATCGGCCCACGGTTGGAGCTTCTCTTTAATCTTCTCTAACTGTGACATCTGCGCGCGGTCGTCTGCGCCGTCTTCCTGCGCGGCGGGGGCTTCTTCTAGCTTCTTGTATGCGCCCCTGCCGACCAACTTATCCAACCATGCCGGCCAGCGCTGGATGGTATCGACATCGGCCTTCATTTGGCCCATCTGCTGCTGCGCCATCAAACGGGTGGTGGTTTGGTTGCCCAATGTTCGCTGGAGCTGAAGCACCGAGGCCTGACCCATCAGCCGCTGTGAGGCGCGGTTGCCGAGGGTGCGCTGGATTGGGAGCGCGGGTGGCGCGGATTGGGCGTGGGTGGCCTGTGGTGAGGCGGTGTCCGCCGCATCTACCTCTGGCGCAAGGTCGGGGAGTTCTTCCTTGTTGAGGAGGCTGCTGTCCGGTACAGGGTGGGGCTTAGAGGTGAGGTCGTGGGACATTGCTGACGGACTCCTTGCGCGTGGATGGAAGGGTTGAGCAGGGATTTTTAAGCATCTACTAAACTTGAAACCACTATAACCGAAAATCCATGCGGCGCAAAACTTCAAAATATTTTTGTTTCGTGTTGATTCTGTAATCCTCATAGGTAGTTTGTAATGGGTAGGTGGGGACAGAGCATAGCACGCTCTGTTCACTGATGATTTGTATCTACAGAACTTATTGCTTCAAATTTGTTTTGTTTATACTCGTTCATCCGCTGTTCAATCAGAGTTTTATAAGAAATTGATGTAAATGATTACATGTAAGGCAAACCTTTATGGAATGTTTCACAATACTGTGATTTACTTAAATCTAATATAAGTTGGCGGTGAAAATCATTGATTCTCTGCCAGCTTCCTTGTGTTTGTGGCTACTCGCTACACCACTATCCTTCACAACTGAGGTAGGCAAACTCTATGATGCGTTCCTTCACTGTCCTTATCTTGCTGTGCGCTGCGCTTGTTTTGGGCGCGTGCAGCAGTCAACCCGCTGAACCCACCCCCACCGCCCTTATCCCCGCTTCTATCCAGCTTTCATGGGTTCACGAGTATTCCTCATCGACCGTCCACACCGCTGTCCGTGAGGGGTTGTTTACGGCCAATGGCATCGACCCGACGCTGGTGGTGGGCGGTTTTACCGAAGCCGGGTATATCGACCCGGTGACAGAAGTCTTGGCCGGGACGGTTGATTTTGGGATGGCAAGCAGCCCCACCCTGATTGAAGCCATCGCTCAGGATAAGCCGGTGGTGGGCGTCGCCAACATCCTCCAGCGCAGCCCGCTGGCGCTGATGGCGCTTGACCCCAGCATCCAGACGCCGCAGGATTTGGTGGGTAAGCGGCTGATGGCGACCGAGGGCGGCGCACGCAACGCGCTCAACGCCTTCCTCGCTGAACAGGGCATCTCACAAGAGGATGTGACCATCCTCGACCGCGTGGACTTTGGCGTTGACCCGCTGGTCAACGGTGAGGTCGATGCGTTGATGGGCTGGCGCATCAACGAGGGCGTGAGCCTTGAGGAGCAGGGTTTGGACCCTGTTTTCTTCCTGATGAGCGATTACGGCGTGGATGTGTATGAGTTCGTGCTGTTCACCTCGCAGGAAACCGCTGCCGAACGCCCCGAATATGTTCAAGCGGTCGTCAACAGCGTTCTCGCGGGTGGTGAAGCAGTTGCTAACAACCCGGCGCAGGCCATTGAGCATACGCTGTCGTTCTCACCAGAACTGGACGCCGACGCCCAGCGGCTGCGCCTTGAGGCCACCATCCCGCTGATGCGTGATGCAAACCGTAACATCAGCGTAGGCATGAATGATGAAGTGTGGGCATTCTCGTACAGCCAATTGGTGATTGGCGGGACCGTAGAAGATGGTCTCGACATTACCCCAGCTTACACGCTGCAATTTGTGGACAGCGGGGAATAGGCACCCATGAGTCAGGTGCTTGCTGTCCCTTCTCAACCACAGGAGCTGCCGTTCTGGCGGCGCATCTCCTTTCGTTTGTTAGCGACGAACCTGCTTCTAGCAGTCGTTCCGGTCGTTATCGTTGCGGTGCTGGTGGTGTATTCATTCTCGCGGCAGCTGGCGATTAACCTCCAAAACGAGTTAACGTCACTGGCGCAGCAAAAGACACTCCGTATCGAGGAGTGGCTGGCGTCCAGCCAGACCACATTGGAAATTGTCACCGAGAACACTAATATCTTCCGTGATGCGTTGGAGCGGGTTGATGACCCCTCCAGATTGAACACACGGGTGGTCGATGGTTATCTTATTAACGTCTCTGAAACCGACCCCAAAATCATCGCGCTATTTCTCTACGACCTCAACGGTCGGGTGGTCTCGGCATCAGAGCGCCGATATGTGGGGCGATTGGTGAACCGCCAGCCCTATTTTGCTGCCAGTCTAGCAACCGATGACCTACGCATTGAACCGCCGTACTTCGACATCAGCGAGAACGCACTGGTGACTGTTGCTACGGACATTGTCGAAGGTGCTGATGGTCAGCCGGTTGGCGTATTGGCTGCGCTGCTCGATACCGAGACGCTCTCGAACATCATGTTTGACCGCACTGGCCTCGGTGAGACTGGCGAGTCGTACCTTGTCAGCGGTGAAAACAATTACCTGCTCACGCCCAGCCTGTATGAGGCCGAGGGTTTCCCCCAGAACCGCGCTTATACCAGCGAAGGAATCAACATCGCGCTGGGTGGGGGCGAGGGTTCCAGCCGGTATTTGGACTATCGCGGTGTGGATGTGGTCGGTAGCTACCGCTACATTCCCGAAATCGACTCGGCACTGTTGGTCGAGATTAATGCTGATGAGGGTTACGCCGTCATCAACCAGATTGCGGCCACCAGCGGCGTCGTGATGCTCGTCGCCATTATCGCGGCCATCGGGGTCGGCCTCCGCAGCGCGCTGGCAATTTCTAACCCATTAAGCAAGTTGACCGATGCTGCTATCCACCTCGCCAGTGGTGAACTGGACAAGCGCGTGGACGTAGGCGCGACCAAGAACGAGATTGGTGTGCTGGGCGCGTCGTTCAACTCAATGGCCGACAGTCTGACCAGCACACTGGAGCAGATGCAGCAGGCCAACCGTGATCTAAAGGTCGCCAACGCCAAAGTGCGCGAGGCCGCCCGCCTCAAGTCTGAGTTCCTCGCCAATATGTCGCACGAACTCCGCACCCCACTGAACGCCATCATCGGCTTCACCGGCATCATGTTGGAAGGTTTCGCAGGCGAAATCGACGAAGAAGCGCAGCACATGACCCAGCGCGTCTACGAGAACAGCAAGGGGCTTCTCAGCCTGATTAACGATATCCTCGACATCGCCAAAATTGAGTCGGGCCGCCTTGACCTCGTGAGCAGTCCGTTCAACCCGACGCAGCTGTCACAGCAGTGGTATGACCGCCTAGAGGTGCTGGCGACGCAGAAGGGCTTGGCCTTCGAGGTCAAAGTTGACCCCAAGCTGCCCGATACGCTCTACGGCGACGCCGAACGCCTGACCCAGATTGCCGTGAACCTTCTCTCGAACGCCTTCAAGTTCACTGAGGAAGGCGGGATCACACTGGCGCTGACCACCGGCACGGGCATCTGGCGGATTAAGGTGCGCGACACGGGTATCGGTATCCCCGCACACGCTAAGGAATACATCTTTGACGAGTTCCGGCAGGTCGATGGGTCGTCGCGCCGTTCTTACGGCGGCACCGGCCTCGGCCTTGCCATCACCCGCCGCTTTGTACTGATGATGGGGGGCACCATCTCGCTGGAAAGTGAGCTAGGCAAGGGGTCGGAGTTCATCGTCACCCTACCGATGCGCACTGCCCCCGCCAACCCCGACCACGACGACGCCCAGCCCGAACCGATTTTAACCGCCGCAGGAGCCTAAACCCACCATGACTACCCCTACCCATACCTCCAAGAAGAACGCCATGCAGGGCTGGAAGGCACTTATCGTCGAGGATGAGCCAGATAACAGAGATGTAGCGATACGTATCTTGCGCTTCTATGGTGTTGAGACAGCTAGTGCAAACAATGGTGAAGAAGGGCTTAAGCTTCTGAAGGAATTCAAGCCGGACTTTATCATTAGTGACTTGTCGATGCCGGTAATGGATGGTTGGGAGTTCTGCTTCCAGCTCCAGCAGGACCGTACCACTGCCGATATCCCCATTTTCGCGCTGACTGCCCATGCGATGGTCGGCGACCGCGAGCGCGCCATCTCTGCGGGCTTTCACAACTACATGAGTAAGCCACTTACACCCGCCACCTTCATGCAGCAGCTTCTCTCGCTGTTGGTGCAGATTCCGCATCTCGAAAATATGCTCAGTGACCGGCTCAAAGAATTCAGCACCAGCACGACCAGCGTGTAACGGAGGCGCATAACCCATGGAAAACTGGCAAATCCTCGTCATTGAGGACGACAAAGACGGCCAAGAATTGGTCAGCCGCATGTTGAAACATCACCGCATCCCCCACACCGTCACCGGTACTGGCGAGGAGGCCATCCAAGCGCTCAAGCGCGGCGGCGTGACGGCCTGCATCGTGGACCTCGCGCTGCCGGGCATCGACGGCTGGGGCGTCCTCAAAGCGGTGCAGACCGACCCCGCCCTCAGCCATATCCCGTGTGTGGCGGTGACGGCCTTCCACTCGGCAGAGGTGGCAGTCAAGGCCATTGAAGCCGGGTTCTTCGCCTACTTCCCCAAGCCGCTGGAAGCCACCTCGTTCGTGCGCGAACTGACCAGCATCCTCAGCGCCAAGTAGGGGCGAGGCTTTTGATAACGAAAAAACAGCCCCTTCCCAACGCGGAAAGGGGCTGTTTTCTATTTACAGCACCAGCTCGGCCATCGTCCGTAACGTCGCTACGTCGAAACACGTCACGTTCAGCGTGGTAATCGGTGACTCGCGCCATAGGCTCAGGCGGTCACGGATGCGCTCGACCGACCCGACCAGCGCCACATCATCGACCAGCGCGTCGGGGACGGCATTGATGGCCTCAACCTTCTTCCCGGCAAGGTACAGGTCTTGGATGGTCTCGGCGGCCTCCTCGTAGCCGTAGCGCCGGGCGAGGTCGTTGTAGAAATTCTTGCCCTTTGCGCCCATCCCACCGATATAGAGCGCCAACTGCGGCTTGACCGCGTTGCGCGCCGATTCGAGGTCGTCGCTGATGACGACCGTCACCGACGGCGCAATATCAAACTGCTCAATCGACTTGCCACCGCCTGCCGCCGCGAACCCTTCTTCGACCATCGGCTTATAAACCGTGTCATAGGTGCTGGGGCTGAAGAAGATGGGCAGCCAGCCGTCGGCGATTTCTGCCGTCAGCGCCACATTCTTGGGGCCGATGCTGGCGAGGTAGATGGGCAGGTCGGCGCGCCCGTGGATGATGCTCTTGAGCGGCTTGCCTAGCCCAGTGGCGTCTTCGCCGTCGTAGGGGACGGTATAGTGCTGTCCCTTAAACGACAGCGGGCGCTCGCGCTTGAAAATCTCGCGGACGATGTGGACGTACTCGCGGGTCTTGACTAGCGGCTTACCGTAGGCTTCACCATGCCAACCCTCGGCCACCTGCGGCCCGCTTAGTCCGAGGCCGAGCAGGAATCGTCCACGGGAAAGCTGGTCGAGCGTGATGGCGGTCATGGCGGTCATGGCCGGGGTGCGGGCGGGCATCTGCATGATGCCCGCGCCGAGCTTAATCTGCTTCGTCTGCGCGCCAATCCACGCCAGCGGTGTGATGGCGTCGCTGCCGTAGGCCTCACTCGTCCAGACCGAATGGTAGCCCAGCCGGTCGGCCTCCAACACCATCTCCATCGGCAGTTCAATCTGGGGGCCGCTGTAGCCCAGTGTCAACCCTAAACGCATCGCTAAAAGTCCTTTTTGTAGGCTAACAACAATCAAACGGTGATTTGATTACCTCGCCGCCTGATTGTACCGCGCTGGGCAGGGCGGTGCTATGGGGTGGGGGGAGTGTAAGTAGGGCAAACGCATCAACAACAGAGTGAAGAGGGTAAATGTGTATGGTAGCCAGCGGACGCGCCGTTGCGCGTCCCTACGAATCGGGTCAGGCTGTAGGGACGCCCAATGGGGCGTCCGCCCTCTGAGAATTTTGATACGTTCGCCCTAGGAATGTATGGTAAATTCAACCTGTCTGTAGGTTTGGTAAATACGTTGGGAGGAAAAACGATGGACAATTCCTTTTCAGTCGTCGATTGGATGATTAAAGAGTTGATAGCGATTGATGCGCTTAAACCAGCCAGACTATCGGGCTGCACCACTGAAGAAATTCAGCAAATTATGGATGGACAAGGTGTTCAGAAGCTACCGCCCATCTACGAATATTTTTTACGCAAGATGGGCAAAAAGTCGGGAATATTTATGAGCGACAAGCAATTATATTTTCCAGATTTGGTAACATTAAAAGACGATGCAACTGAAATATTAAGAAATCAGTATATGAAGGAGTTTATCTTTGAGCCGAATATGTTTGTTTTTTGGCTGACTCCTATGCTTGAAATTATGTGGTTCGAAACTGTTGAAAATCCTTCGGTAATTTTTTACTGGTATGAACTAGACGAGGAAATTACCAAAATAAACATTAGTTTATCGGATGTTTTCACCAACTGGACGCTGTATTATCAAGAGGTAAAAGAGAAAGTACCCAGCTATATTAGCATGATGAATAAGGCTTTGGGCTTCGATTGAGGAAATAATCATGCTACAAAAAACCATCATCACATCAGACGGGACGCACTACCACGAAGTCATCATCGGTTTCGAGGCGCGGGAGCGCTTTTTAAGCCTAGAAGGACGGTTCAAAAAATTCGAGCAGTACGATGTCAGCAATTACGTGAATCACTTCCTGCTCAAACGCGATATAGAAATGCCGCTGCCGGTCGATGTGAACATCTGGGACAGCATCCTCCATCGACTGAACTTAGAGCCAACCACATGGATCGGCCCACGCCCACCAAGATGGGAAAATCTCGCGGAATTGACCGATTATCTGGCGCAGCAGGCCATCGACCAGCCGTATGATCTGATTGCCATCACCCGCTTCTATGCGGACGAGTCGACACGCCCGCCGCGCATTGTCAAATTTGGCCGGTCTGCGCTGCAGATGATGGCCTATCTCGTTCAGCTCAAGCTCGACGCGGGAACCTACCGCGCCACCAATCTGTGGGATAGTGTAATGCCCCAAACACTCGACCCTCAGTGGTCGTTCATTGGTTATGACATCGGCGACGAGTGGGCGCTCAGCGGCCTGATGGATTGTGGCTATGATGACGACGAAATTCGCGATTTGGGTGCAACGTGGGCATCTAAGCTCAACGAGTTTCACCTATTCACCGACTTCAATGACGCGGCGGCCTTCTGTGAACTGAGCGACCAGCGCGTTCGTGAACACAGACCATTCAGCGTGTATGGGTTGTACCGCATCCGGCACATTACCCCGATGTTTCGCTAAAAACGTGCGCTAAAGGTGGAAACCCACCCCGGCGAGGTAGGTGTTGACGGCGGTCAGCAGGTTGTCGGCGGCGGCGCGACGCTTGAGAGCGTTGGCACCCGTCTTGTTTTCCTTCTTCTTTAGCCAGCCTTCGATGGTCTCCTGCAAGGTGACCAAGGGCTGATAGAGCGCGGTGAAGGTTTGGTCTTGGATGGCTTGCCCGTGTGCGAGGACTACATTGTCGATGGCAGTAGCGATGGGTTTGATGTTCTTACCGCCCGTGTTTTTGACCTTAAAGACAGTCGATTTAATCTCAATGGCCGTTTTCCACGCCTGCGCATTAATTTCCGGTGGCAGGGCGGGCGGCGCGACGTTGGTCTTACGCATCTCGGTCAGGGCGCGGCTGACCGAATCCCCCGCAGCGTAGGCGTCCTGTTCATGGGCATAGTTCTTATAGCGGGCATGGGCGGCCAAGTACTGCTGACGCCACAGCGTGTAATCAGAGGTGGCTTGGTCACGCAGCGCGGCGGCGGCCTCTTGGATGCTCTCCACGTCTTGGAGCTGGATAGCCATTTTAAGTGTGTCCAACAAGCCGGGATAAACCCCGCCGATACTAGCCGCTTTTTCGATAAAAGGCTCTAGTTGCGAAATATTACACGCCAGCGCATTCCCATAAAGGGTTTCACCCAACGATTTAAGTGTGTGGGCGTTACGCTGCTTGGCTTCAAGGTCTTTTTTCTCGGCGTTTTCGCGCTCGAAGCGCACGGTCTGTGAGTCATGGGCGTCAGCATGGTTGGCGACGGCTTGGTCAAAGGTCATGTCGTACATTGCGCCGTACCACCCTTTCACTTTGGCGATGGTGTCCTGTCCCCAGCCCGCCGCGCCATCTTTATTGCCGACGGCGTGGTCAACGGCATTGCGGTTCAGCGCGCCGTTTTGCATCTTCGTCACACGGGTGATGGCGTCGGCGTTCAGACCCCGATAAGCGAGGTACTGCATAATCTTGTAGAACTGTTCGGCGTGGCGTGCCTCGTGGTAGATGGTGTTCGCCAGTTCATCGTAGTGCGCTGGCTCATCAAGCCGCGGGGTAGGATTATAGACAATCTGCCACATCATCGGGTTGAATTCGCCGTGTTCGTTGGGCTGGCGCTGGCCCGGCATATCGGCATAGGCCATGACGTTTTTAACGCCTTCACCGGCCAACTGTCCGTTGATTTTGACCATTAGGTCGCGCACGAAATCCCGCGCCGATGTGCCGACCAGCCCCTTCGATTGAGCTTCCTGTGCTACCTCTAGGCGGTTGCTGCCCATGTGCAGTCCCTCCCCCTCACGTTGGAGCGTGGGCGTTTGGGCTGACAGTCGGGTGAGCAGTTGATGTGTCTGACGGTTGCCGATGCTGCGCTGCAGCCCCATCGCGTGGCTGATGAAGGTTTCAGCGACCGGGGTATAGTCGGCCTCGACATCCCGCATGAGCGACGTTATATCGTTGGGGGAACGTTGCGGTGCGCGGCGGCGCTTGGGTGAGTTTAGAGTGTATTTGAAGGTCATGACGCCTCAATCCTTGTGAAGCAGCATCAATATATAATAACTGATTTGAAGTAAATTTGCCCAATTTTGGTCAGTATCGGCAGATTGTCCCACCCCCAGATACATATAGCCCTCTAACTTTACAGTCCTGAAAAAAGGGGATATGCTGTACACACCACATCAATAGGTGGAAACAGGACACAGCGTGAGCGACGGCTGTGTCTTTTGCAGTTTTGAGACAAAACGGGCGACTGATAAAGCGCACACCCACAAGAAACGGAGATGCTGCTATGGAACAAGGCCACTACCTGACCCCCGAAGGTCTGGTGAATCTTGAAAACCGGCTGCTGGATTTGAAAGAGGTCCGCCGCGCCGAGATTGCCGAGCGCCTGCGGTTGGCCATGGAAGAGGGCGGCGACCTGAGTGAAAACGCCGAATATGAGGACGCCAAGAACGAGCAAGCCTTCATCGAAGGCGAAATCCTGCGGCTTGAAGAAATCATCGCCAACGCCCAGATTATCGAAGGCGGCGGCAAGTCCGATATTGTCGTGGTCGGGTCGCGTGTGACGGTTCAGGAGAAGGGCAGCAAGGACACCGAACAGTACATGCTGGTCGGGTCGGCAGAGGCCAACCCCGGCGCGGGCAAGATTTCCATTGAAAGCCCGATGGGGCGCGCCCTGATGGGACTCAAGGTCGGCGGGAAGGCCACGGTTAAGGCCCCCGACGGGAATATCGTGTTCACCGTCAAGAAGATTGAGTAGCACCCATGCCGTGGCAGCCCAATAAGCTCGAACAGGAACGGCTCGACAAGCTCGAAGCCCTCAAGCAGCGCGGCGTCGAAGCCTTCCCTGCCCGCGTCCAGCGCACCCACACCGCCCGCGAGGCCATCACCGCCTTTGAAGTGGTCAACGAAGTTCCCGGCGTCGAGGTGACGGTGTGCGGGCGCGTCCGTCGCGCCAGCGTCAGTGGCAAGGTCGCCTTCATGCACATCGAAGACGAGTCCGGTCGCGTCCAGCTCTTCATCCGCATCAACGAGGTGGGCGAAGAGGCGTTCGGACTGGTCAAGGACAAGCTCATCGATACCGATGACTACGTGCAGGCCAGCGGCGAGATGATGCGGACTAAGGCCGGTGAGGTCAGCGTGCAAGCCAAGACGCTGGTGCTGCTGGCGAAGTCCCTCAGCCCGCTGCCGGTGGTCAAGCAGGCCGTGCAGGACGATGGGACGGTCGTCGAATACGGCGAGTTCACCGACAAGGAAAGCCGCTACCGTCAGCGCTACGCCGACCTCGCGGTCAACCAGCGCGTGCGCGAAGTGTTCGTCAAGCGCAGCCGCATGATTAGCGCCATCCGCCACTACCTCGACCAGATGGGGATGCTGGAGGTCGAGACGCCTATCCTTCAGCCGATTTACGGCGGGGCGGCGGCGCGCCCATTCGACACGTTCCACAACGAGCTGGAACAGAAGCTCTTCCTCCGCATCAGCTTTGAGCTGTACCTCAAGCGCCTGATTGTCGGCGGCTACGACGCGGTGTATGAGATTGGGCGGGACTTCCGCAACGAAGGGGTGAGCTATAAGCACAACCCCGAATTTACCATGCTGGAATTCTATAAGTCTTATATCGACTACCGCGACGTGATGGTGATTGCCGAGAACATGGTGGCGGCGGCGGCGCAGGCCGTCAACGGGTCGCTGTCGTGCGGGTTCCGTGGGCAGGCCATCGACCTAACCACCCCGTGGCGGCGCGTGACGATGCGCGACATCATCAAGGAACACGCCGAAATTGACTACATGGACTACCGCGACGCCGACTCGCTGGCGGCGGCCATGCGCGAGCGCGGGATGACCTTCAAGCCCGACCTGCCGTGGGGTAAGCTGGTCGAGCATCTATTCAGCGAGTACGCCGAACCCAAGCTGATTCAGCCGACCATCGTCTGCGATTACCCGCGTGACATCTCGCCGTTTGCCAAGCGCGTCGAGGGGGACGACCTGCACGTCGAGCGCTTCGAGTTTTACATCGGCGGCATGGAGATGGGCAACGCTTTCACCGAGCTGAACGACCCGCTCGACCAAGAGCAGCGTTTCCTCGATATGGCCGCAACCTTCAAGGCTGGTGAGGACGACGAGAC
>JALONW010000218.1 GCA_025454725.1 Anaerolineae bacterium | reverse complement strand
GTGACGCTGCATGTGCCGCCCACGCCGGAGACCCGTAATATGGTCAACGCCGATTTTATCCGCCGGATGAAGCCCGGTGCGCGCCTGATTAACACCGCGTTCGGCGGGCTGATGGACGAACAGGCCGCCGCCGATGCCGTGCGCGAGGGGCGCTTGGGCGGCGTGGCGGTCGATGTGTACGCGCAGGAACCGCCCTATAATTCGCCACTGATTGGGCTGGAAAATGTGCTGCACACGCCGCACGTGTCTGAGAACACCATCGAGGCCAGCCAAGATTTGTCGTTCCAGATTGTGCATCAGGTGATTGACGCGCTGCGCGGGTCGGATTACCGCAACGTCGCCAATTTGCCGTTCCTGCCGGGCATGGAGTACGAGACCATCCGCCCCTATTTGACGCTGGCCGAGCGCATCGGGACGCTGATGCTGCTGCTGTCGCGCCACCCCGTGCGCCGCGTAGCGGTCGAGTACCGTGGCGAGGAGGTGGCTGGCCTCGTCAAGCCGCTGACGGTCGCGCTGCTGAAGGGGTTACTCGCGCCCGCGCTGGGCGAGACCGTCAGCTACATCAACGCGCCGATGCTGGCCGCCGAGCGCGGCATCCAGATTACCCAGACCAAAGGTTTGAAGGTCGGCGATTACTCTAATCTCGTGTCATGCCAAGTCACGTTGGATGATGGCGAAGAAATCGTGATGGCTGGGACGCTGCTCGACCGCAAAGAGGCGCACATCGTCCAGATTAACGAATACCGGATGAACTTCGTCCCCGAAGGTCACCTGCTGCTGCTGGGCAGCTTCGACCAGCCGGGCGTGATTGGACGAGTCGGGACGCTGATGGCCGAAAACGGCGTGAACATTGCGTCGTGGTTCACCGGGCGCGCCCAGCCCGGCGGCCCCACCCTCACGGTGTTATCGCTGGATGACGCCATGCCCGATGAGGTGTTCCAGAAACTGCTGGCGCTCGATTTCATCCGCCACGCCCACCAAGCCGATTTGACGTAGGCGCGGCGGGTGTAAACCCAGCCCAGCCCGCATGGGCGAATTGCCCAAACTTTTCGTTACAGCGTTAATACGGACGTTACAATCCAGCCTTGTTCGTTTAAGTCCGCACAAAAAACGAGGCTGTGATTTGATAATGCGACCGTTGCATAAAACCTTTTTGATGATGATGGTGGCCGTGTTGGGTTTGGTCGGCGTCAGTGTGGCGCAAGACAACCCTGACGGTTTCCCCGTGCCGGAGCTGGTGGTCATCCCCGGCTCACTCCAATCGGAATTGGGATGCCCCGAAGATTGGCAGCCCGCCTGCACCAACACCGCGCTGACCCAAGACGCTGACAGCGGCCTGTGGGTCGGGACGTTTGACATCCCGGCAGGCAGCTACGAGTATAAGGTGGCACTGGACGGCACATGGGACCGCAATTACGGCGTGGGCGGTGAGTCCGGCGGTGCAAACATCCCGCTAGAACTTGAGGCCGATACCAGCGTCACGTTCACCTATAACCACAGCGCTGGCCTCGTCACCGACAGTGTGACCGGAGCGGGTGCGCCCGCCGAAGAAGCCCCCGCCGCGCCGGTCGAGCAAGCCGAGGTCGTGCTGCCGACGTTGGTCAACGTCCCCGGTACGATTCAGCCTCAGCTCGGCTGTCCCGGCGAATGGCAACCCGAGTGTGAGGCGTCAGCGCTGGCGCTGGTCGAGGAATACGGCATCTACGAGCGCACCCACAACCTGACGGCGGGCAGTTACATGTACAAAGTCGCGCTCAACGGCAGTTGGGACGTGAACTTCGGCGGATTCGCTGACCCCGGCGGCCCCGACATCCCGCTGACGCTGGCGGCAGACCAAGCCGTGACCTTCTTGTTTGACCCAGCCACCAATTGGGTGATGGACGACGTGCGCCACCAGATTGTCACCGCGCCGGGAACCTATCAAGACGCCATCGGCTGCGCGGCGGAAAACGACCCCGCGTGTATGCTGTCTTGGCTCAAGGATGTGGATGGCGACGGCATTTACACCTTCTCGACGACGGCCATCCCCGCCGGTGATTATGAGGCACAGTTCAGCATTGGGCGCGCCGAGGCCAGCGGCGACGTGGTGGCCTTCAACGTTCCGGCGGACGGCGAAAGTGTCACTTTCGCGTATGACTCGGCGCAGGGCGCACTGGCCGTTTCGGTCGGCGCGGCCAGCATCAGCGGCGCGGACTTACGCGCACGCACTGCCCACTGGGTATCGGCAGACACCATCGCTTGGGAAGTCGAGCTGACGGAAGGCACCGAGGCCGCGCTGCTTTACAGCGCCGACGCCAGCCTGTCGGTTGGGTTGACCGGCATCAGCGGCTCGTATGAGATGCTTCCGCTAACGGTCAACGCGGACGGTTTGCCAGAGGCCGCCAGCGCTAAATTCCCGCATCTCGCGGGCTATACCGCGCTCACGCTGGGCGCTGACGCCGTCGCCGCCGCGCCGGAGATGGTGCGCGGGCAGGTCGCGGTTGCTACCTTCCGCAACGGCAACATCACCAGCATCAGCGGTCTACAAATCCCCGGCGTGCTGGACGACCTGTACGCTTATGACGGCGACCTCGGCGTGACTTTCGACGCCGACGGCGTGCCGACCCTAACGGTGTGGGCCCCGACCGCGCAGACGGTCACGCTCAACCTGTTTGCCGACAGCGACCCGCGCACCGACGCTACCGTCGTTGAGATGACCCGCGATGACGAGGGCGGCGCGTGGAGCGTGACCGGCGAGGCCGATTGGGTCGGGCAGTTCTACACTTACAGCGTGACGGTGTTCGCCCCAACCGAGATGAGCTTCGTCACCAACGACGTGACCGACCCGTATTCGCTGAGTCTGGCGCAGAACAGCACGCGCAGCCAAATCGTTGACCTCAGCAGCCCCGACCTGATGCCCGATGGCTGGGCGACGCTGGAAAAACCCAGCTTCGGCGAGGCGTTCGAGGACATCAGCCTGTATGAGCTGCACATCCGCGATTTCAGCATCTTCGATGAGACTGTACCGGAAGACCTGCGCGGGACGTATCTCGCATTCACTGTGCCGGACAGCGCCGGGATGCAGCACCTCGCGGGCTTGGCCGAGGCTGGCCTGACTCACCTGCATCTGCTCCCCAGCTTCGACATCGCCACCATTAACGAGAACCGCGAGCGCCACCGCGAGCCGGATGATGAGGTGATGGCCTCGTTCCCAGCCGACAGCGACCAGCAGCAGGCCATCATTGACGCTGACCGTGACCGCGACGGCTTCAACTGGGGCTATGACCCGTACCACTTTATGGTGCCGGAAGGCAGCTACGCCACCGAGCCGGACGGCGCGGCGCGCATCGTCGAGTATCGCCAGATGGTGCAGGGCTTGGCCGACGCCGGTTTGATGGTCGTGCAGGACGTGGTGTTTAACCACACCAACAGCAGCGGCCAAAACCCGCGCAGCGTGCTGGATAAGGTCGTGCCGGGCTACTATCACCGCCTCGACGCCACTGGCAACATCACCCGCTCGACCTGCTGCGAGAACACCGCCACCGAACACGACATGATGCGCCGCCTGATGGTCGATACGGTCGTGCTGAACGTCATCCACTACAAAATTGACGCCTTTCGCTTCGACCTGATGGGTCATCACATGTTGGAAGATATGATTGCCGTGCGCGAGGCGTTGGACGCCCTGACGGTCGAGGAACACGGCGTCGATGGCTCGCGGGTCTACCTGTACGGCGAGGGCTGGAATTTCGGCGAAGTCGAGGACAATGCGCGCGGCGTCAACGCCACTCAATTCAACGCGGCGGGGACGGGCATCGGCACGTTCAACGACCGCCTGCGCGACGCGGTGCGCGGCGGCAGCCCGTTCGGTGGGCGCGATGAGCAGGGCTTGGGCAACGGCATCTACACCGACCCCAACGGCGTGAACCCGGTCAATGAAGACTTGGCGCGGGCGCTGATGTTCGCTGACCGCGTGCGCGTTGGGCTGGCGGGCAACCTGCGCGATTACACGTTCATGGGCAGCACCGGCGATATGGTCACCGGCGCGGACATCGACTACAACGGCTCCCCGGCGGGCTACACGCTCGACCCGCAGGAGAACATCATCTACGTCTCGAAGCACGACAATGAGACCCTGTTCGATAACCTGCTGTTCCGCATCCCCGCCGACACTACGCTGGATGAAGTCGTGCGGATGCAAAATCTCAGCCTGAGCTATGTCATCTACGCGCAGGGCGTGCCGTTCCTGCACGCGGGCAGCGACATGCTCCGCAGCAAGTCACTCGACCGCAACAGCTACAACAGCGGCGACTGGTTCAACCGGCTGGACTTCACCTATCAGACCAATAACTTCGGCGTCGGTTTGCCCCCGGCGGCGGACAACAGCTCGCAGTGGGACCTGATGCGCCCGATTCTGGCAAATCCGGCTTATCTGCCGACCACCGAGGACATCCTGCTCAACCGGGATGTAGTGCGCGAGATGCTGCGTATCCGCTACAGTTCGCCGCTGTTCCGTTTGCAGACCGCTGAGGACGTGCAGGAACGGGTGATTTTCCACAATACCGGCCCCGACCAACTCCCCGGCGTGGTGGTGATGGAACTGTCGGACTTGGCAGGGGATGACCTTGACGCGCAGCACGACCGGATTATGGTAATGTTCAACGGCACAGATGAAGCAGTCTTTTTCACTTCCTCTGACTTTGTTGAATTGGGTTTCACGCTCCACCCCATCCAGCAGGCCAGCGCCGACACCGTGGCGCAGGGCGCGGCCTTCGATGCTGAAACCGGCACGTTCAGCGTCCCGGCGCTGACCACGGCGGTCTTCGTCCTGCCGCAGGAGTAGGGGATAGGGTCATTGCGTGGGGAGGGGGTGCAAACCCCCTCCCCGCTAAAACACCTTCTTGAGGAGGTCAACCATGAGCGACGTGGTAAATTGTCGGGTCATCCAACCCTACCAACGGCAGTATGACGCTCCCATCCGCGTGGCGCAGGGCGATCCTGTGCGCGTGACCAAGCGCGACCTGTGGGACGGGGTGCATAGCTGGCTGTGGTGCATCCATAGCGACGGCGGCGACGGCAACGAGGGCTGGGTCCCAGACAGTTACCTCACGCTGAACGCGCAGGGGGACGAGGCCACCCTCAACCGAGATTACAGCGCGTGGGAGATGACCGTCTCGGTGGATGAGGTCGTGAAGGTTCTCGACCGGCAGCACGGCTGGTCATGGTGCGAAAACGCGCACGGCGAACAAGGCTGGGTTCCCGACACCTGTTTGGTCGAGATTCAGGGCTGACCACGCCGGTTTGACGGGGTTATGAGCGCTTGCGACGGCGCGGTTCCGGGTCTTGGTCGGCCAGCAGCGCGTCGAGGGTCGAAAGCTCGCCGTCGTCCCCGCCGTCGATGCGGTCCATCAGGCGGTTTTTCAGGCGGCGGCGCAGCTCGGCGATGTCCTCTTCGTCCAACAGCGATAGCATATCCGCGCTGATGCCTTGTTGGTCTCGCTTGGCCTTGCCGGTCATCTGCTCGCGGGCGTCCTTGTTGGTGTTGACCTCGACGATGGGCGAGCTTTGGTGTCGTCTCCATCACGCAAAATGCTGTTGGTAACGCCCGCCGCAATACCGAACAGGGCGATATTGAAAAACCAGTTGAACTCCACCTCCGGAACGACCAATTGGATAATCGTAATCGCACCAATAATCGCCCAGATGATGGCAACGGAAATGAACTTAAAGAACGGGGGCATCGGCGGGTTCCTCTACTTATTTGCGCTTGGCGCGTGGGGCGTTGTTGATGAGCTCGTCTAGCGACGACAGCTCACCGTCCGCGCCGGACAAAATCCGCTGGCGGAGTTGTTCTTTCACCTCGGCGCGTAGGTCGTCGAGGTCGTCATCAGACAACAGCGCCATCAATTCTGGGTCGATGCCGCCCACTTGACTGTTTTTAGCCTTGCCCGTCATCGGACGGCGCATATCCATGTCGTCATAGCTCTCACGGACCCGCCGTGCCCGGTTCTCGCTGCCATCACCCACGGTTTTACTGGTCAAGATGCCGTTGGTGACGCCCGCCGCGATACCGAAGATGGCAACGGTGAAAATCCAGTTGAATTGGGCTTCTGAGACGACCATCTGAACAATGGTCAGTGCGCTAATCATCACCCAGATGACGGAAATGGCAATCAGTTTGAAAAGTGGGGGCATGGGCGCAGTCCTCGTGGTTAAAGTCACTACTTACGTTTGGCGCGTGGGGCGTTGTTGATGAGCTCATCCAGCGACGACAGTTCACCGTCCGCGCCGGACAAAATCCGCTGGCGGAGCTGTTCCTTCACCTCGGCGCGCAGGTCGTCGAGGTCATCCTCGGTCAGCAGGTCGATGGGGTTGAAGCCGCTTTGGTCATTCTTGCGCTTGGAGTCCGCTGTGGTGGTCTTCTTTTCGCTGCCGTCCTTGATTTCGTCATTCAGCAGGAAACCCGTTGCAATGGCGGCGGTGATGAAGGCGGTAATGGCGATGGGGATAGCCGCTGAGTCGGTGTTCGAGTCCGAGACGATGATGGCGAAGATGCCAAGAATCAGCACACCGACCCAAATCAGGCCAGTGGTGATGTAACGGATGATGACGGGTGCGTTGTTCATGGGGAGTGGTCTTTCTGGGTGAGTTAAGGATAGGGAGACAGTTATTTGCGTTTGGCGCGGGCGGGCGGCGGGTAGTCGTCAATCAGTTCTTCTAACGAGGATACCGCATCATCGCTGCCGTAGCGTAAGCG
>JALONW010000217.1 GCA_025454725.1 Anaerolineae bacterium | reverse complement strand
TTCTATTGTCGGTTGACGTAACGTTTACTCTGGCGGCAGGACCGCGCCACCGCAGGCGTTGTAGTCTGCGCCGACCACAACATCATAATCGTAGGCGCGATTGGCGTCGGGCTGAACGCGCACCTGTGCCTCGGTCAGCTTGAGGGTGCGCAGGATTTCGGCGAGGCTGCTGCCCTTTTCGCTGCCGGTATAGTCGATGACGTAGGTGGTCGGTTCGGTGGTCGTCTCAAACTCACCAGACGGCACGGCGGCGAAGTTGGCCTCACCCAGCCGTTCAGCTGCCACCCAGTCGAAATTGGGGCTGCCTGTGGCGTTGAGGACGCGCACCGTGGCGGCGCGCAGTGCGGTCTGATTGTCGGTTGGTGGGGTGTAGAAGTCGTTCATCAGCTCGAAAACCGGGTCAAAAACCGGGAGTTGGACGAATTGACCGTCAGGCGGCTGCCACGGCTGAGTGTGGTACGTGCGAATGAGGCGGTAGGTTTCGATGTCGGACGGGTTGACTTGCAGCGCGAGCGGCGCAAGGCTGAGGATGGTGTCGAACGGCATATCGGTCTCGACAACGGCCAACCCTTCTTGGATGAGACCGGGGAGGCGGGTTACATCACTGAGGAGGCCATTATCTCGGGCGCTGCGGAAGGCGGCGCGCAGGAGCTGCTGTTGGCGGCGGCCCCGGTCGAAGTCGTCACTATTGCCGCGTGAACGGGCATACCAAAGCGCCTCTGCGCCAGTCATGGTGTAGTAGCCGACTGGCAGTGTGTACTGGAGTGCTTCAGGGTCGCTGAGGACCGCACCGGACGGGACTTCTGCGCCGATGATTTGATAATCCTGAATGGCGCAGTCTACCGCGAGGCTGACGCCGCCGACGGTATCAATCAAGCTGGCGAAGCCGGTCAGGTCAACCATGGCGTAGTAGTGGACGTTAATACCGAGATTGTAGAGGATGACTTGGCGCATGTAGAAGAATGGACCGCCGTCCCAGCCCAGCGCACTACCGACGCCATAGACGGTGTTGAGCCGCCCCATGCCGACCTGCGGCATGTAGACGTAGAGGTCGCGGGGTAGGTGGAGCATAGCAACAGTGTTGGCGTCGCGGTTGATGGAGACGACAATCATGGTGTCGGTGCGGGCGAGACTGTCGCCGGTGACCTCGTTGTCTTGACCCATGAGCAGGATGTTGACGAGGTT
This sequence comes from Anaerolineae bacterium, assembly GCA_025454725.1. Lineage (GTDB taxonomy): Bacteria > Chloroflexota > Anaerolineae > Aggregatilineales > Phototrophicaceae > Flexicrinis. The sequence goes on along the minus strand of JALONW010000217.1, from coordinate 6,586 downwards.
CGCGCCGCGTCGGTCGATGACGGGGAAGGCGGTCGGGAGGGCGGTCGGCTGCGGCTGATTGGCCGAAGGCTCACCGAGAAACAGGATTGTTGGCAGTGGTTCGGGGGTGCTGGCAATCACTGGTGCGGTGGTTGGGCTGGCGACCACTTCCGGCGCGACGGGGGTGGCGTCTGGGCTGCTATCTGGCGCAGCGGGGGTGTTGGTGGCGAAGGCAGGGTCTGGACGCGGGGTATTGGTGGCGAACTGTTCGATGATGTCCCATCCGCCCGCTGACACCCACTGCTCACCGAGGTTCGACTCGTCGCTCTCTGCTTCGATGCTGCTGGCGGTGGCGATGTAGACTGGGTGCTGCGCGGTGTAAGTGTCGCGTTCTACCTGCTGGGCGCGCAGCGTGGTGGCGACGTTGAAAATACCCATCACCACGAATACCGCCAGCGCCACAGGGATGACTATTCGGAAGATGACCCCGGCAAACAGGAATCTCAAAAACCGTTTCATACGGTATTGGCCTCACTTTGCTGCATGATTTCTGGTGGTTAAGTGTAATGGACGCTGCCCAGCCCGTCGATAGGCCAAGCCTGACGCCCGACCGCCGCTTACGGTTCGGGCGCGAGGATGACCGGGACAATACACACCTGATTGGGGCGGGTGATACCGCTGTCGCTGATGACGCGCAGGCGGATGAGGGCCGGGCCGGGCGGGTAGGTGGTTGTATCGAGCAGGCCGAGGGTGCGGTCACGGACGGGGGTATTACCGGTGAGTAGTTCGGCAAACTGAGGCGCGCCGGTCGCTAAGATTTCCAGCTGGTAGCGACGGAAGGCTGTGCCGCTTGCTGTCCCCTGTACCTCGACGAGGCCGGAAAGGGTATCGCCCGGTGAGATGTCGATGAAGGCGATGTCTGGTGCGAAACAGCCGGTTACCTGCGGGGGACGAGTAGCCGTGGGTGGTGGTGTGTTGGTCTGCGTTGCGGTCGGTGTGTGAGTTGCTGTCGAAGTCGGCGTAGGTGTGGTTGTGGCTGTCGGGATAGAGGTTGGCGTGTTGGTCGGCGCGGTGGTGCGAGTCTGTGTCGGCCGCAGCTGGGTTGATGTGGCGCTTGGTTCTGGCGTAGAGGTAGGCATATCCGTTGATTGCGGTGTGCGAGTTGGCGTCGCACTGGGCGCGGTGGTGCGAGTCTGGGTCGGGCGCAGACGGGTCGGCGCTGCGCTTGGCTCTGGCGTAGAGGCAGGCGTATCTGTTGAATGCGGTGTCTGAGTTGGCGTCACGCTGGGCTGGCGGGTTTGGATTACGGTAGATGTCTGGGTGCGTGAGTGTGATATTGTCGCCGCTGCTGTTTCGGTCTCGGTAGCGACAAGGCGGGTAGCAAACGGCGTGAAATCAATGGTGGCTGAAGGGGTGCGCGTCGCCAGCGCCACAGTCGTTGTGTGGGGTGTCGGTGTGGGTGTGGCCTGCGGCGCTGAGGCAATCGAGAGTAGGATGCCGAACACTACGGCAAAGGCGATGACCGCCAGCGCGATGACCGCCGTTACCACTTCGTCAGCAAGGTTACGTTGCACGGGTTACTTTCCCTGCCGGTTTTTGGCTGCGCGCATCATCTCATCCCGCCGGGAGGGTGATGTTGATGGTCGTGCCGCTGCTGTCACCGCTGTCAATCCACATGAGGCCGTTGTGGGCTTCAGTGAGCGCTTTGGCAACCGCCATCGCGACGCCCGTATCACCGAGGCCGGGCAGCAGCGGGTTTTCGGATTCGTAGCGGCGTTTGAAGACTTCATCGGCTGATTCGGGTGGGACGCCGACACCGGAGTCCTGTACACGGATGATGACCCCGGCGCGCTGGTCGGTCACGAGGTTGGGTGCGACCGATACGCGGATGATGCTGTTGACGGGTGAGGCGAGATAAGCGTTGGTTAGGGTCTGGCCGACAATCTGCTTTACGGCCTCGGCGTCAGCACTGATGGTTGGGATGTCATCCTCGGCGTTCAGTTCGACTTCGATGCCCTTTTCGCGCAGGCCGGTGCTAACATCGGTGATGGCCTGTTCGACCAGCGCGACCACATCGACCGGCTCGAAGTTGAACTGGACACGCCCGGCGTCGAGGGCGGCGAGGCGCACCATGTCATCGACCATGCCGCCCAGCCGCTGGGCGTTGGCGATGACGCGCTGGACGAAGCGCCGCTGCATGTCGCCTAAAATGCCGACCGATTCTTTGACCAACAGGTCAAGGTAGCCGGTGATGGAGGTGAGCGGGGTGCGAAGTTCTTGGGCGAGGCCAATCATCGCGTCGATTTGTTCTTGGCGGACGGAGCGGCGCTTGCTGAGTTCGGTGGTCTTGGAGCGGGCGGCGCGTAGTTCGCGTTCGAGGTCGCTGACCCGCGCCATCGTTCTGCTTAGTTCGGCGGCAATTGCACTGCTGCGCCCTTCGGTGATGGGCTTTTCCGGGGTGACGGTGGCAGCGGGCGTGCCGGGGTTCTGGCGCAGCGCCGCGATTTCCTGCCGCAGGCCGTCGATAGTGGCGGTGGCACGCTCGCGGTACTCGTTGAACTTCTGGACGCGCAGCGCCAGTTCGTCGCGCTGCTTGCGGGTCTTTTCAAGCTGAACCATGGCAGTGTCGCGGTCAACCGCAAGGTTTTGCACACTGCGCTGTAAATCATTGAGGCGGGTTTCAGGGTCACGGACGCTGGCGAGGCGCTGGTTGAGCTGTTCGACCTTGCGTGACCATGCCTCCCTTTCGGTCTCCAGTGCCGAGACTTTGGCCTGAAGGTCGGCCTGCTGCTGTGAGAGCGCGCCGATAAGCTGGCTGACACCGGACGCGGACGGGTCTACCCCGTGCTGGCGGAGTTCGGACTCTAGACCGTTCAGCCGGGCGAGGAGCTGGTCACGCTCTTGGCTGAGGACACTGCTCTCGCTGCCCATTTCGGCGACGGCCGCCTGCGCGGAGGCGCGGTCTGTCCCGGTCTCGATGAGCGCCTCAAGCTGGGCTTGGAGCTTGTCGCGCTGGTTGGCAAGTTCGTCCCGTTCGCGGCGCAGGGCGGTTAGGGCGGTCTTGAGCGCTTTGTCTTCGCCATTCTTGCCGACGGCGATTAGGGTGCTTTCCAACTGTTGGAGGCGCTGAATGAGTTTGGCACGCTCATCGCGTAAGGTGAGCTGTTCCTGGTTGATAGCGACGATGCGCTGGGAGAGGCTGAGGTCTTCGCCGCTGTCGCCTAACGCCCGTGCGAGGCGGCTGCGCTCCTGGCCGAGTCGGTCTTCAAGAGTTTTGAGCTGTGATTGCAAGCCTGAAATCTCGGAGCGCGCCATTTGCAGTTCAATATAGGCGTTGTGGCGGCCCGACTGCACTTGATCATCACTGATTTGGCTGAGGGGGATGCCGCGTGCCATCGCTTGGATGGCGCGTTCTTCGGACAATTGGCGGGCTTCTTCAGCCTCGTCGCTGAGGGCAAGCAGGCCGCCCGCGATGACGCCAACCCCGCGCAGGCTCTCGATTTCGGCGTCGGTCAGCTCACGATTGGCGAACGGATAACCCAACAGTAGGACAGCAATGACCTCACCGCCGCGTTTGGTCAGCGGCTGGAGATAGGTCGGTCCGACGGTCTCGATGTTAAGTCGCGGATAAAGGTCTTGCAGCTCTTCCTCATTACGGTCGGCCAACAGCGGGCGCTGCTGGCCGCGCTCAATGGCGTTGCGGAGGGTGGGCTGGTTTTCGAGGTTGATGGAGACGCCGGGTAGGGTCCGGTTGCGACCCCGGTCAAAGGCAAAGACCACATCGGCGTAGTTGACATCTTGGGCGCGGATGAGGCCGCCGACATCGGCACGCATCATCTCGGTTACGGCTTTGACGATTTTCTGTGGGAGCTGCTTGGGCGAGGTGTCCTCAATCATTAGGCCGAGGGCACGAAGGAGCTGCACCGAGTCGCGTTCAGCGGCAAGGCTGGCACGCGCTGAAGGCGCTGGGCGTGATGCGGCGGCGGCAGGTGGGGGTGGAGCAGAGGGCGCAGTATTAGCTGAGTTGAAGGGCTTCTGTGCAAAAGCGGCCTGCTGCTTCAGCGCAATGGCTTTGATGTCATAGACTTGGCTGAGTTGGTTGAGCATTGCCCGGTAGACCAGGGTAGCGGTGATGGTCGCAGCGGCGGCAAACGCCAAGCGTCCTGCGCCGACTTGTGCGAGAACATCGGCCTGTAGGTACTGCATCAGGGCGAGAGTGTAGCCGCTGAGAAGGATACCCGCCCAGACCAGCTTGAGCGGTGCATCTAGGATGACTTGCCAGTGACTGACGATTGTAATAATCAGGAAGGCCAATAAGACCAACGGTACAGATGCCCAGACGATGCCCCACACGAACGCCGTTTCGCTGTCATTGGCGGTATTTAGTGTAACTGGGACAGTGTAGAGGGCGATAACCGCGATTACGGTCAACAGTACGAAAAAGGTACTACGCTGCCTCCACTGGGTATGGTCGGCGGTGATGAAGACCCAACCCAGCACTACGATGGAGGTAAGGGTGGCGGCGCGCTCGACCAATGGTAGGGTGGTGATGGTGCTGCCGACACCTGCCAGTGAGGTCAGCGCCCAAACCAACAGCGCGACCCAACCCAACAGCGCAAGGCTCAAGCCAATGAGGAAGCGGGCCGTCACCCGTGAGCTTTCGCGGATGTGTTGACCGATGGTCATCAGAAGGCAGGCGAGGATGATGCCGACGACCAGTATGAAGTAAATCAGATCGCCGGGTGGGCGGACGAACACCGTCAGAAAGTCCATTTGTGGTTCCTACCTTGGGCGGAGCGCTGCTTGAAGTTTTCTCTATCGTCCAGTATATCCGGTTTCTAACCTTTATAAGGTAACAGCCACGTTCGGCCTACGTTTGAGATACGTTTGAATAGCTCTATCTGGGAAAATGATTGAACGGTGGGCATAATGGGCGGCTATGGCTGAACCTGAAACTTTCCCCAAGCGCTTATCGCGTTTCCTGCGCCGCTATCCGTGGCTGATTCGTCTGGCCTATCCGCTGCATGTCGCCCGCCAGCCCCGCTTCACGGTTGGGGTAGTCGGTGTGGTGTTCAATGCCCAGCGCGAGGTGCTGCTGGTTGAGCATGTCTACCACCCGGAAATCCCGTGGGGTTTGCCCGGCGGAGGCATTAACTACCGCGAAGACCCAGCGCTGGGATTAGCGCGTGAGTTCCGCGAGGAGCTGGGTCTGGCTGTGCGCGTTGTGCAGCCGCTCTACGTTGAATATACCTACTGGCAGCACGTCGATTTGGCGTTCTTGTGCCGAGCAGAGGGTGAAATTGCCAAGCTGTCGGGGGAGTTGACCGACGCCCGCTGGTTTAAGCGCGATGCGCTGCCAATAATCACCCGCTTCCAGTTCAGAGCCTTGAATAAGGCGTATGAAACCCCGGAGACAGTTCTATGACGACGTATTCCCCGACCCGCACCAACCGCCGCCCAAAACGCTGGCGGCAGATGTGATGGTCGGCGGTGTAGCCGTTGGCAATCTAACGGTCGATGAGGCGGTTACCAAATGGGAACAGACCTTTAACCAGCCCGTAATTTTGCAGTACGGCGATGCGCCCATCATCTTGGAGCCGGGTACAATTGACTTCCGGTTGAACTCGAATACCATGCGGGCGAACGCACAAGCTTCCACGGGTGATTTTTGGCCGAGTTTCTTGGCGTATCTGACCGGCGCGCAAATCGAGCGCCAAAGTGCGAACATTCCGCTGCTGGCGGATTATCAAGAGGGTCTGCTGCGTAACTTATTGGCGGATATTGCCAGCCGTTATGACCGTGCGCCGGGCAGGCCGGGGTATGATGTGGCAACTCTGACGGTCTATCCCGGCCAGATGGGGGCGCAGCTCGATATTGAGGAGGCTGTTGCTCGGATTGACGCGGCGCTCCGCAGCCCAGATAACCGGGTGGTTGACCTGCCGATTGGGGATTCACTGTCGAGCCAGCCTAACCTGAGTGTTCTAGAGGATTTGATTACGGATTACCTCGATACGCAGGGCTTCATCTATGATAGCCCGTCAAGCGTGGCCTCGATTTTTATCCTTGACCTCCAAACGGGTGAGGAACTGAATATTCTTGGCGATGTGGCCTTCAGCGCGGCCAGCACCACTAAAGTCCCCATCCTCATCGACTTCTACCGTTATTTAGACTTTTCACCCACGCCAGAAGAGTCGTTCATTATGGCGAACTCGCTGCTGTGCAGCCGGAACTCGTCATCTAACCTTCTGATGCGGTTGATTGGGAACGATGACCTGCTGGCGGGGGTTAGGAGTGTGACGGAGACGGCGCAGGCACTGGGCGCACGCAATACTTATATTTCTGCGCCGTTTATTGAGGGGGTCTCGAACGAATTCCTCGGTTCCACGGTCGCGCCGGATACCAATCCTAATCCCGACCATAACACCGACCCTGACCCGTTTAACCAGACGACATCCGAGGACCTCGGCACATTGTTTGGCTTAATCTACGATTGTGCAAACTACGGGTCAGGTTTGATGACGGCTTTCCCAGATGATTTCAACCAGCGGGAATGTCGTCAGATGTTGGAGCTGATGTCGGCCAATGATTTACTGCGCCTGATTCAGGG